>JAZQOA010000001.1:0-8098 GCA_045627605.1 Kiritimatiellia bacterium
GGCGAGAAACCGGGAAGCCAGCTCGATGGTGATGGCGGGCGCGCCGAGCACGAGGGTGTCCGCCTCCTCCGGCGTCAGGAAGGACGCGCCCTTCATGAAGCCCTCGGTGAACAGGCGGAAGCGGTCGAGGTCCAGCGCGACTTTCGACAGATCGGTCTCGTCCTCTGCGGCGGTGTTGGCGGCGAAGCGGATCGCGTCGCCGTAGTCGTACGCCGTCAGACCCGCCATGATGGTGTCGAGGTCGATGACGCAGATGCCCTCGCCGGACTTCTCGTCGAGGAGGACGTTGTTGATCTTCGTGTCGTTGTGGGTCGCGCGCTCGGGCATCTCGCCCGACGCCATCAGCTTCACGATGCGGCCGGCATCGGCTTCCTGGGCGAGGGCGAAGTCGATTTCGGCCTTGACCTCCTTGGCTCGGCCCATTTTGTCCGCCTCAAGCGCGGCGTGGAAATCGCGGTAGCGCTTGGGCGTGTTGTGGAAGTCGACGATCGTCTCGTTGAGGCGACCGCCCGGCATGTCCGCGAGGAGCGCCTGGAAGCGGGCGAAAGCACGGGCAGCCTCAAAGGCCGATTTCGCGCTGTCGACAACATCGACGGTGTATGTGCCCTCGATGAAGACGTAGCAGCGCCAGGCCTGGCCGTCCTCGTCGAAGTGAAGGATGTCGCCCTTGAGCGTGGGGACGAGCTTGAGCGCCTTGCGCGTCGGTTCCGCAGCGCCCGTCTCAAGAAGGCGGCGGCGGCTGTGTTCAGTCACGCGGCGGACATTGTCCATCAGGCCGACCGGATCCTTGAAGATGTTGGTGTTGAGATGCTGGAGCGTGTAGCGAACCGTGGTCCCGCCCTGGCTGTAGGTCGCGAGGAAGGTGTCGTTGATGTG
Organism: Kiritimatiellia bacterium; assembly: GCA_045627605.1. Taxonomy (GTDB): domain Bacteria; phylum Verrucomicrobiota; class Kiritimatiellia; order RFP12; family JAAYLN01; genus RGIG5952. The sequence continues at coordinate 877 of JAZQOA010000001.1, forward strand.
CCCCGTGCCGTAGGGCTTGACGTCGATGAAATCGCCGTAGAGGCAGAAGCCACCGAGGGCCCTGCGCGGATCAATGGTGTTTTTGTCGTTCATAGTACTAATAAGGATATAGTTTTTAACAGGAATTGTCAAAGATGAAATGGCGCTGGATTAGTGGTATAATTTTATCCTATGCAAATCATAGATTGTGACTATCTTGTGGTCGGCAGCGGCTTCGCCGGCCTCATGAGCGCCATCCACCTCGCGGAGGACGGCAAGAAGAAGATCGTCGTCGTCACCAAGAAGGACGCCCTTGACTGCAACTCGAGCCGCGCACAGGGCGGCATCGCCTGCGTGACGGAGCCGGGCGACACGTTCGAAAGCCACATCGCGGACACACTTGACGCCGGCGCCGGCCTCTGCAACGAGGAATCCGTCCGCAAAATTGTCGAAGCCGGCCCCGCACGCATCAAGGAACTTGAGAAATTCGGCGTCGTTTTCGACAAGGGCGACTCCAAGAGCGGCTACGACCTCGGCCGCGAAGGAGGCCACACCTGCCGCCGCATCCTCCACGCGGGCGACATTACGGGCCGCGAAGTCGAGGCCGTGCTCCTCGAACATGCGCGCACCATCCCCAATGTCACGATCATGGAGCACGTCTGCCTCATCGACCTCGTCACAACGCGCAAGCTCTCCATTCCCGGCAAGAACCGCTGCGTGGGCGCCTACGCCTTCCGCGAGGCCGATTCCAAGATCTTCGCGTTCCGCACCCCCTGGACCGTGTTGGCGACCGGCGGCTGCGGCAAGGTCTACCTCTACACCTGCAACCCCGACATCGCGACGGGCGACGGCATCGCCATCGGCTGGCGCGCCGGCGCTCAAATCGCGAACATGGAATTCATCCAGTTCCATCCGACCTGCCTCTACCACCCCAAGGCAAAGAGCTTCCTCATCAGCGAGGCCGTCCGCGGCGAAGGCGCAGAGCTCTGCGACCGCGACGGCAAGCCCTTCATGAAGAAGTACGACCGCCGCGGCTCACTCGCGCCGAGGGACATCGTGGCGCGCGCCATCGACACCGAGCTCAAGCGCACCGCCGCGCCCTACGCCTGCCTCGACATCCGCTTCAAGGGCCAGAAGTTCCTCAAAAACCGCTTTCCCAACATCTATGCCAAATGCAAGGAATTCGGCATCGACATGGCGAAGGACCTCATCCCCGTCGTGCCGGCGGCGCACTACTGCTGCGGCGGCATCAAGGCGACGACCGAAGGTGTCACCTCGCTCGATGGCTTGCTCGCCGTCGGAGAAGTCGCCTGCACGGGGCTCCACGGCGCCAACCGCCTCGCCTCAAACTCGTTGCTCGAAGCGCTCGTCTGCCCCTACATGATGGCGCAGCACCAGAAGACGATCGAAACCTCGCCCGTCAAGAAAATCAAGATCCCGGCCTGGCACAAGGGCAACGCCGTGCCCAGCGACGAGGCCGTCATCCTCGCGCACAACTGGGCCGAGCTCCGCACCTGCATGTGGGACTACGTGGGCATCGTCCGCAGCGCCAAGCGCCTCGAACGCGCCTTCCACCGCATCCACAACATCCGGGGCGAACTGCGCCACTACTACTTCGACTACATCGTCACGCCCGAAATCCTCGAAGTCAGAAACCTCGCGGACGTCGCGGAAATCATCATCCGCTCCGCCCACAAGCGCAAGGAATCGCGCGGCCTTCACAAGACGCTCGACTACCCGGAGCGCCTGCCCGTCGCCGCCGACACCATCATCCCCGGCCGCGCAACGCGCCCGTACCCGCAGGCCGAGCCATCGCTTTAGGCGCTTTTGGGGCAAAATGCCGCGCGGGCTTCAGCGCCTCTTTTCCTGCCGTTGCGAAAGAAGGACAATCGCGAAGGTGGCGACCATCATCAACGTCGAGAGGGCGTTGATCACCGGAAGGTCGCGGCTGTGCTTGATCATGCTGTAGACTTGGACGGGGAGCGTCGTCGAGCCAGGTCCCGAGACGAAGAAGGTGATGACAAAGTCGTCGACCGAAAGCGTGAAGGCGAGCAAGGCGCCGGCGATGATGCCCGGGGAGATCAGCGGGAGCAGAATTTTGCGGGCCGTGACCCAGGCGTTGGCGCCGAGATCCATGGCGGCCTCGACAAGCGTCATGTCGAAGTCCTGCAGACGCGAAAGCACCACCATCGCCACATAGCTCATCGAGAAGGTGACGTGGGCGAGGAAGATGGCGAAGAGCCCCAGCGGAAGCCTAATGGCAATGAAGAGCATCAGAAGCGAGATGCCCATCAGGATTTCCGGCACGACGAGCGGCATGTAGAGCACGATGCTGTGTGCCTTCTGCAATCTGGTGTCGGCGTACTTGTAGAGCGCGAACGCCGCGGAGGTGCCGATGATCGTCGAGACCGCTGTCGAGGCAAGGCCGACGATGAGCGAGTTGCGGATCGAGTCCCAAATGCTCCTGTTGGCAAAAAGCTTGGCGTACCATTTGAAGGTGAAGCCCTCCCAGGAGCCGCCCGTCGAAGAAGCGTTAAAGGAGTTGGCGATGAGCACCGCGATCGGGATGTAGAAGAAAAGCAGGATCGCGATCGTCGTGAGCATCGGAATGCGTGAAGACCTGTTCATGACAGCAGCGTTCCCCCAAGCTTGGCCCTGTCGCCGTTCTTACGGCGCGAGAGCATGACCGCGAGCATCGGACCCAGCACGAAAAGCATGAGCGCCGCCGAGAGCGCGCAGGCATGCGGGAGATTGCGGTCGTTCTGTACCCGTTGCGCGATTTTGTTGCCGATCATCTCGGAGCCGGGGCCGCCGACCATGTCCGGGATGACGTATTCGCCGAGGGCGGGGATCAGCACCATGAGCACCGCCGCGAAAATACCGGCCTTTATGCCGGGGATGAAGACGCTGACGAAGGCGCGCCAGCGCGTCGCGCCAAGGTCGGCCGCCGCCTCAAGGAGCTGGAAGTCGAACTTCTCGCTCGCCGCGTAGATCGGGAGGATGGCGAAAGGCAGGTGGTTGTAGACCATGACCAACAGCACCGCGCCCGAAGTGTAGAGGAGCTGCGCGTTGGGATCGACAAGGCCAAGCGCGGCGAGCGCCGTCTTGATGAATCCCCGGGGATGCAGGAGGCTCATCCACGCGAAGACGCGGAGAATGAAGCAGATCCAAAAAGGCAGGATTGTCAACACCATCAGCATGCGGCGCCACTTCTCGCTGACACGGGCCATGTAGTAGCCCATGGGGATCGAGAGCGCAACCGAAATCAGCGTCGTCGCGACGCTTTGCCAGATCGTCCGCCAAATGATCGCCGGGTAGCTGGGGTTTCCCAGGGAGCGGAGCGACGCGAACGTCCAGTTCACGCCGATGCCGCCATAGGGGTCCGCCGTCTTGAAGGCAAAGGTCAGCACCAGGAAGGTGGGGACGATCAAGAGCAGGACGAGCCAAAGGAGCGACGGCGTGGTCGAGAAGATTTCGCCGGCTTTTTTCTTCTTCGTCATTTCCCGCCTTCGCCCTCTTGCTTTGCGGCCGGCGCATCGCCGAAGATCTGTTGCGAGGCCTCGCCGGCGGCCTCGTCGTCGAGCATGTAGCCATTGTCGGCGTTCCAGAAGAGCCACACCTCGTCGCCCCAGCGGATGGGCTTCTCGTCGAGGAGATAGGCGACGTGCTGCTGGTAGACGGCGACGCGCCGCTGGCCGACGCTGACCCAGTAGTTGGTGTGGTTGCCTGTGTAGATGATGTCCTCGACCTTTGCGCGAAGGGCGTTCATATGGGCGAACTGCCGCTTGGGCGGGTCAATCGAGATGCAGAACTTCTCGGGGCGGAGCGAGAGGTTGACGTGTTCGCCGACGGCTTTTTTCCTGTCGTTGTAGCAGAGAACCTCGGCGAAACCATCGAGATTGACGCGGCAGTAGTCGTCTTCGGGTACGGAAGTGACGACGCCGTCGAAGAAGTTGGTGTCGCCGATGAAGGAGGCGACGAAACTGGTTTTGGGAGCCTCGTACACTTCGGCGGGCGGCCCGATCTGCTCGGTGACGCCCGAGTGCATGACGGCGATGCGATCCGAAAGCGACATCGCCTCGCCCTGGTCGTGGGTGACGTAGAGGAAGGTGATGCCGACCTGGTCGTGGATGAGGTCGAGTTCGAGAAGCATGCGCTGGCGGAGCTTGAGGTCGAGCGCCGCGAGAGGTTCGTCGAGGAGCAAGACGCGGGGCTTGTTGACGAGGGCGCGGGCGATGGCAACACGCTGCTTCTGGCCGCCACTGATCTGGTTGGGGAAGTGGTCCGCCTTGTCCTCCATCTGGACGAGCTTAAGCATGCGCATGACCTCGTGCTCGATTTCGTCCTTGGGGCGGTGCGCGACGCGAAGGCCAAAGGCGATGTTATCGAAAACCGTCATATGGGGGAACAGCGCGTAGTTCTGGAAAACCGTGTTGACACTGCGGTGGTGTGGCGGCAGCTGGGTGATGTCCTGCCCGTCGAGCAAGATGCGCCCCGAATCGGGCTGTTCAAATCCGGCAATAAGCCTCAGCAAGGTCGTCTTTCCGCAGCCGCTGGGACCGAGCAACGAGAAAAACTCACCGCGCTTGACAGAGAAGGACACGTTGTTGACGGCCTTGACCGGGCCGAAACGCTTTGAAACCCCGACGAATTCCAGAAACTCGCTCATTTCTTTTACTGATGCCGCCGCAAAATGTTTTCCACTGTAAAAAAAGCAACCCCCCGACGTCGTCCGCCACGACAGGCGGGGACTTCAGGGGGTCGCCTTACCGATTAGGCATTTCCGTCCTGGAAATTAGAACCAGACGTCGACGCCGGCGAAGTACATGAAGTGGTCGGCGTCGCCGTCGGCCTGCCAGTAGTCGCCGCTGTCAACGCAGTCGCGAAGCGTGCCGTCGGCAATGACGGCATACTGGCACCCGACGTTGATCGAGGCGTTGTCGCAGAACTCATAGGTGAGCTTGGCACCGAACTCGGCGTCGGCGAAACCATCGTCGTCGTCGCCCTTGCCGGCGCGCCAGGACTTGGAGGCGTAGGCGATGAGGCCGTAGATGTCAAGGGCAAGGCCTTCTTCAAGTTCAAAGCCCTTGGAGAGCTTGAACTGGCCGTAGCAGCCCTGCTGGCTTTCAAGACCGAAACGGGCGTTGAGCTCGGGACGGACATATTCGCAGCCATTGTAGCCGACCGCGACCTTGCCAACCCACTCGTCATCCCAGTTGTCGGTGTTGGGATAGGTCCAGGTCGCGACACCGAGCATGAAGTCGAAGTCGCCGACCTCGAAACCATAGTCGAGCTCCCAGTCGATTTCGCTGGCGTCGGACTTCGCGTAGTGGGAGTCGTCGAGGCCAAGGCTGTTCCAGAAGTTGAAGTCGAAGCCGAGATAGGTGATGCCGGCATACGACTGGAGAACGGCATCGTCATAAATGAGCGTGCCGTTTGAGATGTAGCCGTTCTTCACGACAGTGCCGGCGTAGGCACCGACCTTGGCGGCTTCCGGCTCCACGGGAGCGGCTTCCTGGGCGAGGGCGGTACCGGCGAGAACGCTGCCGACGACAGTCGCGGCGGCGAAATATTTCGTAAGGTTCATGGGTTGGTAAACTCCGGAGTAGTTGCTTTGGGATCTTGCCCGGTGGCACACGCCAAGGTGGTCAAAATCACATTAATAATCTATAAAAAAATGGGGAAACGGTCAAGCGGAAAGTTAATGGAAAAAGGAAGGGTGGAAGAACTGGGCGTCCCTTGGGGAAAACAACGGCGCATTGCGCCTCCGTCAAGAAATACTCAATGCGCCGCGAACCTGGGTACCAAAGTTTTTCCACTGCCTACTTTGCGTGAACGGCGACGGACGGCAGGGGAATGCTGATGCCGTTCTTCTCAAAGGCGGCCTTCACCGCACGGTACGAGGCGTCGTAAATCGTCCAGTAATCCGCACAGTCGGACCACGGGCGGACGTTGAGCGTGACGCGCCCGTCGCTCAAGGCATCGACCGAGACACAAGGTTCGGGATCGGCAAGGACGCCGGGGACGGCCCTCAGGGCTTCAATGGCGATCTTTAGGGCCTTGTCGAGGTCGGTCGCGTAGCCAATGGCGACCTGGAGGTCGATGCGGCGCTTGCCGAGGGCCGAGAAGTTCACGATCGGCGCCCCCCATGCGCTTTTATTGGGGATGACGACCTTTTTATTGTCGGCGGTGGCGAGAACCGTCGCCATCATATCAACCTTGGTGACGGTACCCTCGTTACCCGCGACAATCACATAGTCGCCGATTTTGAAAGGTTCGTTGATGGCGATCATAAGGCCAGAGGCGAGGTTGCCAAGCGACTCCTGGAAGGCGAACCCAAGGATGAAGCCCGTCACGCCAAGACCCGCGATGATTGGACCGACGTTGACGCCGAGGCGACCAAGAACCATGACGAGAAGAATGGCCCAGCACGTTTTTGAGACGACGCTCTTGACAAAGCTAATGAGAAGGGTCTGCTTTTTCCCGTTTCGGGTGAGCATTTTTGAAACAGCCCCCACAATGACCTTGATGATAATCCAACCAACAAGCAACATGATGGCGGCGATAACGATGTTGAGCGCCAAGTCAATTCCCTTGTCGGAAAGCCAGGTGAGAGCCTGGTTCCACGCCTGCTGTCCTTCGCCAATTTTGACGGGGATGCTCTCCTCAAGGGTTTCGGTGGCGGTTTCCACGGTTTCCGCGACGGAAACGACTTCATTGGTCGCGGCGGAAATAAGTTCGTTGGTCATGATTTTGTCCTTTGTTTGAAAGAGTGAAACTAAAAATTATACCATAATGCTGTTTGGCACAGGCGACAGATTGGCAAAAGAACCGTCCGAGTTGTATTTCTTTGGAGCCCATGGCAACATTGAGCGGAGTTTCCCGCGAGCAACACGGAAGACGGGCGGCGCCCCTGATTGAACTAAGCGGGGACACCTCCGCCACGAGTTTCGTCAACACGGACGGTGCGCGTTACGCAGGGGCCGTCTCCGCCACGGACTTCACGGACCATCCAGAGGGGGCGAACTCCGGGGCGAGCCTCAAGTCGAGCTGCGCAATCACATCCGTCTGGAATCGCCCGCAGGCCCTGAAGAAGTCCTGGGCCCTGCCCCACGCCGCCGCCATCTCCCACGGCGAAATCCCCAGCGCCCTTCGCGCCACCCCGCCAGATCGCCGCGCCGTTCCTTCCGACTGCAGCGCCGTTCCTTCCGACTGCAGCGCCGTTCCCGTCGACTGCCGCGTC
>JAZQOA010000002.1:0-47014 GCA_045627605.1 Kiritimatiellia bacterium
GTGCTCCTCCGCTGCAAGGTGGGGCACTTCACGCGCGGCGTGGCCTTCGGCTCCCGGGCGTTCGTCGACGCGGTATTCGAAAGCCACCGCGGCCATTTCGGCGCGAAGCGCAGGACCGGCGCCCGCGCCGTCGGCTGGTGCCTGGACTGGGGCGGCGAACCCCTCTGCGCCGCGCGCGACCTCAAAAAGTCCCCGGTCTCAATTTCCGCGTAGAAAGGCAATTGCTAATGTGTTGCATGCGAAAAACTAAGGGACTGTCCCTTTATTGAAAGGAAGGAAATGAACTGGTTCGTGGTATTTGTCGGGGGTGGTGTTGGAAGTGTCGCAAGGTATGCGCTTTCAATCATGCTTAACGGGCGGGGTACAATTGTCGCCAATGTCACCGGATGTTTTTTGATTGGGTTGCTGGGGGCTCTTTCCTCTCGAATGGGGTGGGGGGAGTCAACGCGACTTATGCTGACGGTTGGCCTTTGCGGTGGTTTTACGACGTTTTCGACTTTTTCAAGCGAGTGCCTGTCTTTTATCAAGGATGGCAACTGGCTTGCCGCCGCGTTTTATATTGCCGCCAGCGTTGTCTTGGGTATCGTCGCGGTTTTCATCGGCTGGTGGATTGGCGCGGCTTCGTCAAGGGGCTGATGCGAGCAAAAAGTGATTCATTCAGGACTCAATAAAATCAACGGCGTCTCCGTCGAGGTCCTCCGCAAGAACACGCGCCGCATGAGCATCAGGATCGCTCCTGATGGCGTGGTGCGTCTTTCCGTTCCGAAATGGCGGGCGACGCTTCAGCAAGGCGAATTTTTCATCCTTTCCAAATGGAACTGGGTGCTGAAGACAAGGAACAAGGTGCTGTCTCGTCCGCCTGTCGCACATCGGGAGCCCTGTCCTGGCGAAATCAACGCGTTGGAAAAGCTTCTCACCGAACTCAACGCCGCGTGGGGCGAAAAACTCGGCGAATCCAATGTCGCGTGGAGTATCCGCGCCGTGAAGACCTACTGGGGGTGTTGCCATTGGCGCACACGTGAAATCATCTACAACGCCGAACTTGCCCATGCGCCGCGCGAACTTGTCGAGTATGTGGTCGTCCATGAATTAACCCACTTCGCCGTCCACAACCATGGCCCGCTTTTTTACGCGCTTATGGATGAACGCCTCCCCCCGTGGCGGACATTGCGCCAACTTCTCAACAAGCGCGAGTGGGGGCGTGACGCCGGGATGTCAAGCGGGCCCCCTGCCAACCGGCAGGCGGATTTCGTCCAACTTGAACTTTGGTAGGCGGAAGCCTGGCAACCGTGCTACTTGTTGGCGTTGCCTAAGCCTTGCGGACGGGTTTGCTCGTGCTTTCCGAAATTTTCGCAACGACATCCGCGGCAAAAGAGTCATCGGGAAACGCCGCCTCATAGATGTTTAGCCCGAGTTTGCGCGCCTTCCCGACGCCGAGCGGATGGTAGGGTTCGACATCAATCCCCGTGATGCGCGGAAACCTTTCGGCGAGTTCGCCGATTCCCCTAAGTTCCGCCTCGCTGTCGTTCAGTCCCGGAATCATCGGGCAGCGCAGCGTAATCGAATGTCCCGCGCCAGTGGCTTCCGCGAGAATTTGCAGATTGTCGAGAATCGGCCTGTTGGGAACTCCGGTAAACTCAAGGTGCTTTTGCGGGTCGGTGGTCTTGACATCGAAAAGAAAGAGATCGACATACGGCAGGACGGCTTCAAGAGTTTCGCGCCGCACAAATCCACAAGTCTCCACGGCCGTGTGGAGCCCCGCGCCCTTGGCCATTTGGAGAATTTCGACTGAGAAGTCGCGGTGCGCGAGCGGCTCTCCGCCGGAAAGCGTGATTCCGCCTCCCGAATTGTCGTAAAAGGGCTTGTCCTTCATCACTTCGGCGAATACTTCGCCCGATGTCATTTCCCTGCCGCAAATTTCGAGCGCACCTGCCAGGCAGGCGTCCGCGCAGGCACCGCAGGCCACGCATTTCGCGCGGTCGAGGTCGTGGCGGACGGCGTCGACGAGATGCGTCCCGTGCATGCACGTCGCCGCGCACATCCCGCAACGCACGCACTTCTCCCCGTTGAAAAGCAACTGTGGCCGCGACTCCCAGCTTTCGGGGTTGTGGCACCACTTGCAACGCAGCGGACATCCCTTGAGGAACACGGTGGTCCGTATGCCGGGGCCGTCTTTCGTGGCGAATTTCTCGATTTCAAAAACACAGGCGCTTGTCATGGCCGTCTTTGCTCATGCAAGCAGGGCGACGCAGTGCGCTTCGATGCCGATGCCGGCACCGATGTCGTCCATTTTCTCGTTTGTCTTGCCCTTGACTGAAACCTGGGGGAGGTCGACGCCGAGGAGCGAGGCGATGCGGGCGCGGATGGCTTCCACGTGCGGTCTTAGCCTGGGCTTCTCGCAGATGACCGTGGCGTCGATGTTGGAGACCGCAAACCCCGCGCCGGCGACTTCCGCTACGACGGATTCAAGCAATTTGGCGGAATCCGCGCCACTCCATTTCGGATCGGTGTCGGGAAAATGCGAGCCGATGTCGCCGAGCGCCGCGGCTCCAAGCAGGGCGTCGATGACGGCATGGAGAAGCACGTCGGCATCGGAATGCCCTTTCAAACCTGGCGAACCGGGGATGTGGACGCCGCCCAGCATCAGCGGACGACCCTCCTCAAAACGGTGCGAGTCGTATCCGTAGCCTATGCGCATGGAAGTTCCCCGCTAAAGTTCGAACAGGACGAAGTCGAGTGGCGCGATTTTGCGGCGCCCGGAATATTCCCGTCCGTCGCCGAGACTGACCGACCAGTCGACGGATTGCTTTTCATTCGTCAAGTTGGCCAACAGACCCAGCGCCTTGTCGCGCGTCCAGTAGGCGGACATGCCGACGGCCTTGCTGCCGCCTGTCGAGGTGATGCCTTCGCCCGGTGCCGCGTGGTGCTCGTATTTCGTGAGTTCCGCCAGCTCTTTTTCGTGCTCCTTGTAGAATTCGAGGACGCAGCGGCTCTTCCCGCTGTAGTCGACGCAAAGCGCCGCGTGGTGCAGGAGCGCGGCGAGCGCAAGGGCGCGCATGTTTCCCGGCGTCCGCTTGTCGGCGGGAAGCATGACGCAAATCGAGCGCGGCGCGATGTTGACGAAGTGCACCTGCGGCGTGAACATTTCCGGGAATATCTCGAAATACTCGCTCTCCTCGACGAGAATGTTGTCCCCGAGGTTCTCGATGGCGAGGCTTGGCACGTTGGTGAGGTGGAGGTTCAGCTTGCCTTCCTCGCCGATTTTCGCGCGGCTCCACTCCATGAGGTCGAGGAGGCGGTCGTTATCCCAGTGGCGCCGGCCGCCATTGTGGTTTTCGTTGATGCATTCGAGCCCCATGCACCAGTCGTAGTAGAGGCCGCTGAAGGCATGGTTGTCGAGTACCTTTTCAATGGCGTCGCGCCGCACCTTGTACCAGTCGCTTTCGAGGCACATCTGTATGCCGAAAAGCGAAGTTCCGAAAAAGGTCTCCATGAATTTCTCGCCCTTGACGACGCGGCGCGCGCATTTCTCTCCGAGCGCGGCGAAGTCGCCGGCCTCGGGGTGCCATTCCTTGCAGGAAAAGTAGGGGACGACATCGATGCCGGCGTTCCGCGCGGCGTTGAGCGTGGCGTCCATCTTCGCCATTTCATCCGCCGGGTAGGGCGGGTAGGAGACGTCGCGCCAGAAGATGCCGTTGCCGTAGCAGTCGCCGTCGTTGTGGACGCGCTGGAGCCTCACGCCGAACTGCGCGTATTCGGCGAGTTCCTCTTGCGAGGGCCAACGGTCATTGAAGGCGGCGTCGTACTTGAGCACCGTCCCCGTGATGTCGATCGGGACGATGTTCTTGCGGACGAACGGCAGCGCGAGCCGATAGGTGAAACGGTAGGTGCCGGCCTTGAGGATGTTGCCTGCGCGCGGGGAGTCGAGCGGGGCAAAGGTCGCCTCGTAGCGCCAGGGGTCGCGCACTTCGCAGACCGAACCCTGGGCGAGTCCGGGGAAGTCGTTGCCGATACCGTCCCAGGCCCCAAGGTCATCGCCGAGCGACATTTCAATGGCTTCGGCGCCGTTTTTCACGAAGACAACGGAGAGCGGGAGGTGGCGCGAACGGTAGGCTGGGAGGTCGGAACGGCTCTTGGCGTGGTGAAGGTCGATCCACTGGCATGGGTTCTGGAGCTCGACTGCCCAGCTTGCCGCCGAGCAGGGGCGGACTGCCACGCGGTCGAAATCGTCGCGCAAGGCGAGTTGACCGATGCTGACAAAGCCAAGGTCGATGTCGCGGTCGAGCGTGATGGAAATCTCGTGTTCCGCCGCGCCGCTCTTGCGGTATTTCACGGCGTGGCGCACGGTGGCGCCCTCAAGCACCTTGCCGTCGGCGTCGGTGAAGACCGTTTCGGCAGAGACCGTCACCGTGCCGTCGGGTGCCGGAACGGCCGAAAACGCCGTCGCCTTCGAGTTGGCGGTTTCGTAGTGGTGGTACTGCCGCCAGCCGCCGCGCACCCAGGGACAGAGCGACGAGGACTGCGGCGCGACGAGGAGATTGCCTCCCGTGCCGTTCGTGACATAGGCGCCGACGAGTTCGCCGCCGCGTGAGGTGTCGTGGACCCAGCGCACATAGTCGTTTTCAATGGTGACGATGCCGTCGCTTTCCGAAAGCGAGAGCCCGGGGAGGTACTTGGATTTCGTGGTCATGCTTGAATTTCCTTTGGGGCGTTACCGATGCGCGGGTGTTAGTTCCCCGCGCTCATGAAAAGTTTTTCGCGGAGGGCGTCGAGCTCCTTGTTGAGCTCGGTGTCTTTGGCCGTAGGTGCGCGATGCCCGACTTCGCGTATGCGCATCGTCCGCCACTCTTCAGGAATGGCGTTGGCGATTGCGAACTGCGCGGGCGGAGGATTGGAATGGTCGGAAAGCGCCGGCGTGATGAGCACGGGGATGCGGAGTCGCTTCGCCGCGGCCACGCCGTCGTAATAAGAGAGCGCCTTCATGCAGTCGGGGTCGGAAAGCGCCTTGCTCCGGCGGGTGCTGCCGGGACCGTCGCCCTTGACGTCGAAGGCGAACTGCATGGGGCCCGCGAGCGTGGGGACGTTGATTTCGCCGGCTCGGAAACGCCTGTCCCACGGGAGCATCAGCACGCCCATGCCGCCGCCGAGACTGCCGCCGGAATAGTTGAGGTTGTCCGCGACGTCGGGGAACATGTCGATCATGACGGACGCCGCAGCCCAGAGGTCGGTGATCGCCCCGCCGATCACGTAGGTGTCGCGCGACTTGATGCCGTACCCGGCGTGTGCGCCCGGTTCCCACGGGATCTCGGCGCACTGGGAAAGGCCAAGGCCGCGGATGCAGGGCAGGCAGACGGTAAGGCCGGGGTTGCTGGCGGTCGGCGGCGTGGCGGGGTTGCCATAGCCTTGGCCGATGAGCAGGCCGCCGGTGGATTTCTCAGGCCTTGCGATCCACATGCCGATTTCGACGCCGTCGTAGTTCGTGAAGCGGATTTGGCGGATTTTGATTTTCGGGTCGGGCGACCAGACTTCCTTTTCGACCTTGTAGGTCGGCACATGCGCCGTGGCCTTGGCGTAGAGCCCTTTCCAGAAGTCGTCGAAATCGGCCGGCGGCGGCGGGGCCTCGACCTTGAGGAGGTCTTCGGGCGAGTAGCCGAAGGTCGGGTCGAAGGAAATGTAGTCGGGGATGTCCGCCATCGGCTTGCCGGTCATGAACTCGACAATCGGCGAAACATCGTCGAAACCGTGCGGGTGGTGGCCGTAGGGCGGGCGGGAAATTACGTCGATTTTGCCACCGGCGGCCTTGAAGCGCTCAATGAACGTCTCGGAGTTGAGTCTGGGGATGACTAAGTTGTCGGCGCCGCCGTAAACGTGAACAATGGGGATGCCGGCTTGGGCGATGATTGCCGCCATGTTGACCGGCATGCGCGGGTCGTTGTCCCAGCCGTCTTTCGGGCGGCGGTTTTCCCAGGGGCCGATATCGTGGGGAAAGGCCTCAAGAGTGAGGAGCGGGGCGTCGAGGTAGATGCGTTCGATCAGCTCCGGGTAGGTCGCGGCGTAGCGGATTGAGTAGAAGCCGCCCCAGCTCATGCCGATGAGCTTGGCTTTCGGGGCGAAGCCAAGCTTGCCGACGAGGAATTCCTGGAAGGCCTTGAAAACGGGGAGAACTTCGTCTGCCGCGCGTGCCGCGTGGGCTTCGAGCGTGACATGGTGGAAGCCTCGGTGCAGGAGTGCCGGTACGCCGGTTCTCTCGACAAAGGCATCCGCCCACTGCATCGTCCAGGTCCAGGGTGAACCGGGCGCGGGGCATTTGGGCTCCACGACCCAGCCGATGTAGCCGTCGAAGTCAAATCTCGTGCGCCTGTAGCCGTGCCAGACGTCGGTGCCAATGATCTTGTGGCCGCAATCCTCAAGTGTTTTTTCCATAGTAGGCTTAATATACCGCAAAGGCCGAGTTTGTGCAACGGCCTTCGCCGCGCGGACTTTCCCATTGACAAGATTCGTGGCAAATGGGAAAATTAAATCCTTGTTTTTTTCAGTTTAGGAGTTAATCGATGAAGCTTGTTTACAAAGGTAAGACGAAGGATGTTTTCGAGCTTGAGAACGGCAACTACCTCCTCAAGTTCAAGGACGACTGCACGGGCAAGGACGGCGTGTTCGACCCTGGCGAGAATTCGGTCGGGCTCACGATCGAAGGTGTCGGCGACGTCAACCTGCGCATGACGGACTATTTCTTCAAGAAGGTCAACGCGGCCGGCATCAAAACGCACTTCGTGAAGGCGAATCTGGGCGATACGACCATGGAGGTCTTGCCCGCCAAGGTCTTTGGCCACGGCCTCGAGGTCATTTGCCGCTACAAGGCGGTTGGCAGCTTCTTCAAGCGCTATGGCGAGTACATCGAGCTTGGCTCCGATCTCCCCGCCTATGTCGAGATGACGTTCAAGAACGACGAGAAGGGCGACCCACTCGTGACCAAGGATGCCCTCGTCGCCCTCGGCATCATGTCCGAGACCCAGTACGACGACATCAAGGAGATGACCCAGGCCATCACCAAGATCGTCGCGGACGACCTCAAGGACAAGGGCATGGATCTCTACGACATCAAGTTTGAGTTCGGCTACGACAAGGATGGCGGCGTGATGCTCATCGACGAGATTGCCTCGGGCAACATGCGTGTCTACAAGGACGGCGAGTACATCGATCCGATGACGCTCTCAAAGCTTTTCTTCGCGTAAAACGCAATTTCCAATTAATGCAAGGAGGCGGCAGGACTTAGGTCTTGCCGCCTCCTTTGTCTTGGAATCGAAAAGAGCAAGACCTTAGACGAGGTCGTCGATGGCGGCGAGGGTTTGCCAGAGTGCTTCGACATGGGCAAGCGGGATGGCGTTTGCCTTGTCCGAAAGCGCTTCGGCGGGGTTGGGGTGCGTCTCCATGAAGATGCCGTCGCAGCCTGTCGCCACGGCGGCGCGGGCCAGGGCGGGGGCCCAGCGTCCGTCACCGCCGCTTGACGGCCCGAGACCGCCGGGGCGCTGGACGCTGTGCGTCGCGTCGAAGATGACGGGGTAGCCGAGTTCGCGCATGACGAGGAGGCTGCGCATATCCGCCACGAGGTTGTGGTAGCCGAAGGTGGCGCCGCGTTCGGTGAGGAGGATGCGCCTGTTTCCCGTGCTTTCGATTTTCGCCACGACATGCGCCATGTCCTCGGGGGCGAGGAACTGCGCCTTCTTGACGTTGACGATGCAGCCGGTTTCGCCGGCTGCGACGAGAAGGTCGGTCTGCCGGCAGAGGAAGGCCGGAATCTGGAGGATGTCCGCGACCTTCGCCGCGGGGGCCGCCTGCGCGGGTTCGTGGATGTCGGTGAGGATTGGCACGCCGAAGCGCGCCTTGACCTCGGCGAGGATTTCCAGCCCTTTTTCAAGTCCGGGGCCACGGTAGGCGTCGATGGAGGTGCGGTTGGCCTTGTCGAACGACGCCTTGAAGACGTAGGGGACTTTGAGCCGCGTGGCGAGGGCGGCGAGTTCCCCGGCGATTTTCATGCAGCCTTCGCGTGATTCGATGACGCAGGGCCCCGCGATGAAGACGAGTCCGGGGGTGCCGAAGGAGAAGCCGCCGAGCTTGACTTCGCGGATGTTTCCGGGTGTGTGCATTTCTTGACTCCTCCGTTAAAGAACCTTGAGCTTGGGCAAGTCCGAGATGTCGATGCCGCCGACGAGCCGCCCGCGTGAATCGACAACGGGAATGTCGTCGATCTGGTGCGCCTGGAAAATTCCGAGGACATCGGTGGCCATTTTGTCGTCGCCGATGCGGATCGGATTGGGCGTCATGACTTGCCCGAGGCTTTTGGCGAGTGGGTCGGCGGCGGCGGCAAGGCAGCGGCGGAGGTCGCCGTCGGTGAAAATGCCGAGTAGCGCGCCTCCGTCATCGACGATGTAGGCGGCGCCGGCCTTCGCGCGGGTAATTGCAGCGAGCGCGTCCCTGACTGTTGCGTCGGCACCCAGTGAAACCAGGGCGCTTCCGGTGCGCATGATGTCCGTGACGCGTGTGAGGAGGGTTCTGCCGATGGCGCCCGCCGGGTGGAGCTTGGCGTAGTCGTCGCGCTTGAAGTCGCGGACGTCGAGGAGGACCATGGCGAGCGCGTCGCCCATGGCGAGCGTGGCGGTCGTGCTGGCCGTCGGCGCCATGTTGAAGGGATCGGCTTCGCACGGAGTGTCAACCGTAAGCAGGACGTCGCAGTTGGCTTTCATCGTGCACTCGGCCTTTCCGGCGAGACCGATGATCTTGATGCCGCGCCGCCGGACGGCCGGGAGCAGCCTCACGATTTCATCGGACTCGCCCGAGAAACTGAGCGCCACGAGGCAGTCGTCGTCCGCCAGCATCCCGAGGTCGCCGTGCATGGCCTGGACGGGGTTGAGCACGATGCTCGTGGAACCGGTGCTGGCCATTGTCGCGGAGATTTTCTCGGCGATCGGCAGGTTCTTGCCGACACCCGTCAGCACAATGCGCCCGCCGTGCGCAAGGGTGTCGAGAAGAATTCCGATGGATTTCAAAAAGGCGTCGCCAACCGACGTCTTGGTGCGCTCCAGGGAGAGGATTTCGGTGTCGAAAACGTTCCGTGCGCGCGCAATTTGGGATGAAGGGTCGTCTTTCTCAGCTTTGAAGTTGTTCATCATTTGACTATGTTATCAAAATCCGTGGTATAATCAAAGCATGCCGCAAGCGCATCCTTTCGCGCGGGGCGGGCAGGACAGGACGACAGATGGCGGACAACATCCAGGGCATAATCGACGCTGCGGCCGCGAAGACGACCGCTAAACTTGGCGTTTTCTACAAGAATTTGAATTCAGGTGCGACGGCAGGCGTCAACATCGGCGAGGCCTTCCCGACGGCCAGCGTCTACAAGGTCTTCACACTTGCCGAACTCTTGCGGCAGGAAGGCGAAGGGGCCTTTTCCTTCGCCGACCGCCACGCCCTTTCGGTAGCGGACAAGTCCGAGGGCAGCGGGCTCTTGGCGCTTATGGCGGACGGCCTTGCGCCGACGCTTCTTGACTACGCCAAGCTGATGATGGTGATTTCTGACAACACGGCGGCGGACTTTCTCTTCAAGTTCGTGGGCCGCGACGCCATTCTCGAAAACGTGATCCGCCCGCTGGGCTTGTCGCGGACAAAGTGCGACCTGTCGTGCCGTGACCTGATTGCCGTTTGCTACGGCCTGGAGCCGGGCCTCGCCTATGGCGAGTTCGAGGCCCTCTATAATGCGGCGGGGCGTCCTTGTCTCCGCAATGCGCCGGCTTATACGGGGGCGCTGGAGCGCAATGACGAAACCTCGCCGGCAGACGTCTCGAAGTTGCTCGAGCTCTTTTACGCGGGGAAGTGGGTTGATGCCGACCACAGCGCCCTGGCGCTCGACATCATGAAGGCGTGCCAGACCAACGCCCGCATCCCCAAGTATCTTCCCGCCGGTTGCAGCGCCGCGCACAAAACCGGCAGCATGCTCAGGGTCGCCAACGACGCGGGCATTGTCTATACGCCGCGCGGCGCCTTTATTCTCTCATGTTTCTACAACGGCAACGTCGCCTCCCGGGAGGAGTACGACGCCAATCCTCGCGGCTGGTTCGGCGACGAACTCATCGCGGGGCTCGCGCGCGACATCTGCGCCGCGTATCTTGCGGAATAGACGGTGCATAATGGGCGAAATCCGCAAAATCATCTTCGTCTGCCACGGCAACATCTGCCGCTCGCCGATGGCGGAGTGCATCATGGCCGACTTGCTTGCCAAGGCTGGGATTGCCGGCGTTGAGGTCTCTTCGGCGGCGACGAGCACGGAGGAGACCGGAAACGACACCAACCCCCGCTCGCTTGAGCAGCTTGCCCGCGCCGGCATCCCGTCGCGTCCGCACTACGCCCACCGGCTGACCGCCCGGGAGGCGGAGGCCGCCGACCTCATCGTCGGCATGGACGACTACAACATGGCGAACCTCCGCCGCATGGTCACGCCGCGGCAATGCGCGAAACTGCGCAAGTTGCTTGACTTCACGGCCAGCCCCCGCGACGTCGACGACCCCTGGTACACGGGTGACTACTCCGTGGCCTTCGCCGACATCATGGAGGGGTGCAGGGCCCTTCTCGCGTTTTTGCGTGGCGGTGCGCAATGATGCGCCACGCCTAACTTCCCCCAATGAAAACAACAAGGAGTAAAACATGGACTACATTTCAAAACTCGGCGTCCAGAGCTGGTGCTACCGCGACTACAAGTCGATCCCGGAGCTCATTGGCGCGGTCAAGGAAACGGGGCTCTCCCGCCTTGAGCTTTGCGGCGTGCACCTCGACTTCGGCAAGCCCGAACTTTACGCGCCGACGCTCAAGGCGTTTGCGGATGCCGGCGTGAAGATCGTCAGCACAGGTGTCAACGGGCTTGGCGCCGACGAGGCGAAAGTTCGCCCGCTCTTCGACTTCGCCGAAGCCGCCGGCCTCCGGCAGTTCAGCGTCGGCTTCGATATGAAGACCTTCGACGCCCAGCTCGCCGTCGCCGAGAAACTCGCCGAGGAATACGGCGTGATGCTCACGGTCCACAACCACGGCGGCTACTGCTGGTACGGCAGCGTCGACGCGCTGCGGTACATCTTCGGCAAGTCGTCGAAGCGCGTGGGGCTCATGCTTGACCTTGCCTGGGCGATGCAGACCGGCACCAGCGTCTACGACTACATCAAGGCCTTCGGCGACCGCCTCGGCGGCGTGCACCTCAAGGACTTCTCCTTTGACCGCGCGGGCCACTGGAAGGACGAAGTCGTCGGCAGCGGGAATCTCAACCTCAAAGACCTCAAGAAGGCGCTTGAAGACGTCGGCTTCGACGGCGAGCCCATTATCGAGTACGAGGGCGACGCCGCGAACCCAATTCCCGCGCTCAAGCAGTGTGTGCAGGCTTTGCGCGAGGCCTGGGCGTAGGCGGAGGTGCGTCGCGGCGGTCGCGCGGCAAACGATTAGACGAGTTCCACGCGGTGCTTGCGGCCATAGGCCCAGAAGCATCCGAACATCGCCGTGATGAGTGCCGCGCCGACCCCGCCCCAGAGGACGCTGTGGCTGACCATCACCGCATGGTAGATCGCTGCGACCGACCACCCGAGCACCGTCAGGTACGTCACGAAGATCGCGCCGTAGAACTTGCCGATCTCCTTGAACACAACCGCCGTCGCGGCGACACACGGCACGTAGAGCAGGATGAACAGGAGATACGCGAACGCCTGATGAAATCCCTTCGGGAAGTGCTGTCTCATCGCGTGCGCCATCGTCTGGTCCTCGCTCGCCCGCCCCTCGCGCTCGATCTCCATGTCCTGACCGTACAACCCGTACATCGTCCCGATGACGCTTTCCTTCGCGAACAGTCCTGTGAAGACGGCGACGGACGCGGGCCAGTTGTCGTGCTCGACGCCAATCGGACCGAAGACGGGCGTCAGGGTGCGGCCGACGGAAGCGAGAATGGAGTTCCCGTCGGCATAGACGTCGCCCCGCGCCAACGTCTTCGCCCTGAAGCGCGTGTCGAAGTTGTTCAGGAGCCCCAGGACGAGCATCGCCGGGACGATGAACTTGCCTGCACGCCACAGGAAGCCCCACAGCCTCTCCCATGTGTGAAGGAGAATGTGCTTGAGGCGCGGCAGATGATAAGGCGGCAGCTCCATGATGAAGTGCGCCGGCTCGCCATGGAAGAGCGTCTTCTTGAGCGTGAATCCGGTCAGCGTCCCGAGGACGATCCCGACGAGATAGAGCGAGACCATCATCCGCCACGGATGCTCCGGCGAGAACGCGACGGCAAACGCCGCGTAGACCGGAAGCTTCGCCCCGCAGCTCATGAACGGAATCATGAAGATCGTGAGGAACCGGTCGCGCTTCGACTCCAGGGCCCGCGTCGCCATGATGGCCGGCACCGAGCAGCCGAAGCCGACGAGCATCGGGACGAACGATTTCCCGGGGAGGCCGAGCGCACGCATGAAACGGTCCGCCAGAAATGCCGCGCGCGCCATGTATCCCGAGTCCTCGAGGACCGAAAGGCACAGGAACATGCAGAAGATGACCGGCACGAACGAGAACAGGACGACGAGCGCGTTGCCGATGCCGCCGGTTAATATTGTGATCAGCCACTCGGGCGCGTGGCAGACATGCTCCAGAAACGCCCCGATTCCGCTGTTTACGCCGAGGCCGACCGTTTCGAAAAGTTCCGTCGGCATTCCGCCCGCGAAACTGACAAGCCCGAAGACCGCCCCCATCACCGCGAGGAACAGCGGAATGCCGAGGAAGCGATTCAGTACGAAACGGTCGATCCACTCGCTCACGTCGATTTTCGAGCGGGCGACGTGGACGACGTCGTGGACGAGTCCCGAAATGATGCCGTAGCGGGCTTCTGCCAGTTCGATGTCGGGTGGATCGGCCAGGACTTTCGTCACGCGCTCGACGGCGCCGTCGACGACTTCGGCCGCCATGTCGTGGTATTCCTCCAGCTTGCGGCGGATGAAGGGGTCGCCTTCCAGAGCTTTCAGCGCCACCCATTCCGGTGTGACCCTGAGACCTTCCGCCGTCTTGATCGTGCAGGAGGCGAGAATGTCGATTTCCTGTTCGAGCTCGTTGCCGTATTCGAGCTTGACCGTCGGCACTTTTGCCAGGGCAAGCGCCTTGCCCAGTTCGCGTTGGAACCGCTGCATGTCGCCCGGGTGGTTGGCGTTGACGCCGATGACCGGTACGCCGAGGTGGGCCGCCAGGTGGTCGAGCTCGATCTCCATCTTGCGCATCCGCGCGATGTCCATCATCGTCACAACCAGGATCATCGGCACCTTGAGCTCGCACATGAGGAGGGTGAGGTAGAGGTTGCGCTCCAATGTCGTGGCGTCGAGGACGTTCACGTAGAGGTCCGCCTCGTGCGAGAGGACGTATTCCAGCGAGGCCCGCTCGTCCTCGCTTGTCGCCGTGAGCGAATAGACGCCGGGAAGGTCGACGACCTTGATCGCCGTGCCGTCGGCCAGCGTGGCCTGGCCTTCCTTTTTCTCCACCGTGGCGCCCGGCCAGTTGCCGATGTGCTGGTTCGAGCCGGTTAGCGCGTTGAATATCGTCGTCTTGCCACAGTTTGGGTTTCCAATCAGCCCTATGGTCTTCATCGTGCGCTCCGCCAAAAAAGTTTCACACCAAAAATGTTAGTCTTATCTAATATATCAGATGGCGGACGGTATTTCAAGGGCGGGGAACCTTATCCTGGTTGTTGGCCATGCCGCGAGTCGGGAACGAATCCCTGACATTTTGGTATAATCTTAGCATGAATGAAAACAATGCCATTGTCCCGGTTCCGAAACTTGAGGACGACTCCTACGACTTCTACGAGCGGCACGCGGCCGTGCTGGCCTGCAAGGACAAGATCAACCCGCAGGCGATTCTCATCGGTGACTCGATCACGCATCACTGGGGTGGGTCTCCTTTTTCCCGGGGTTTTGAGCCGACAGGGCAGGTCTCATTCGACACGACTTTCGCCAATATCCGCGCGCTCAACCTTGGCTTTGGCTTCGACCGCACGCAGAACGCGATCTGGCGCCTGCAGAACGGGGAGGTCGATGGCCTTCGCCCGTCCCTGGCCGTCGTGAACATCGGCACGAACAATCTCCGCGCCACGGCCCACGCGCGCGAAAATACGGCGTCTGAAATCTGCGCAGGCGTGGAACAAGTCTGCCTGGAGCTTGAAAAGCGCTGTCCCGGCGTCCGCATCGTCGTGATGTGCGTTTTCCCGCGCGGACGCAAGCCGGACGATCCGCTCCGCCTGAAAACCGTCGCCGTAAATGAGGAACTGGTACCAATGACGGCCCGTCACGGCTACCGCTGCATCAACATCGGTTCGCTGCTCCTGAATCTGGCGGGCGAACTGACGGAAGAGATATCCCCCGACGGGACGCACCTGACGGCGAAGGGATATGAAATCTGGGGGAATGTCATCCGTCCCCTTGCCGCCGCAGTATGCAGGGGCTGAACAGAACATGCTTGGACGGCTAAGTGATTACGCTCATCAACCAGACGAAGAAGCTGTTCGATGGCATGATCGCGTGCCAGGAAGAGGATTTCAAGAAGTTCGGCGGCGTATGCGAACGCATGCGCACGGCGCGAACCGCCGCCCGCGGCGAGGCATGGGACAAGGGCGTTTACAGTCGACTTGACGGGGCGGCGACGGCCGCGGAACTCGAGACCCGCGCCGATGAGATTCGGCGCAAGGTCGCGAGCGCGGTGTGGAGCGTCAAGCAAAGAAAGGGCTGGGCATAAGAGGCGGGCTGAAAGTGCTGCGACGGCTGTCATAGGGGGGCCCAGCAGTCTCAGGAGTCCCAGCAGTCTCAGAAAACGCCAGGGAGGCACTGCGATGCTTGCTGGAAGAGATCCGTCTCGGCTTAGTTTCGAGTCTTTTCGCCTTCTTCGGCGTTTTTAAAATCCCGCTTTCCCTTTTGCCGCATATAGGTATAATTAAGGCGACGGCTTTGCGGATGTGTGTTGTTTTGTGGAGAAAATAGGACGATGAAAATCTTGCATACGGGCGACTGGCACCTAGGCCAGAGGTTCTACAACTATGACAGGACGGATGAGGAGAGGCATTTCTTTGGCCAGCTCGCGGACTCCGTCCGGGCGGAGCGGCCCGACGCGCTCCTCGTGTGCGGCGATATTTTCGATGCGGGAACCCCGGGCAACGACGTGGCGAAGGCCTTTACCGACAGCTTGCTCAAGGTTCAGGCGGCAAGCCCGGAGACCGAGGTCGTTGTCATCGCCGGCAACCACGACAGCTATTCGCGGCTCGAGGTTTCCCGGTCGCTCTGGGCGCTCCACAAGGTTCACGTGTTGGGGACGCCGGCCGAGGACGCCGACGGATTCGCCGATTTCGACCGGAATGTGATCGAGATTCCCGGCCAGGGTTTCGTCGCGGCGGTGCCGTTCTGCCATCCGCGGAATTTCCCCGCCGTGCGCGGCACCGCGGGAATTGACCGCGCGGCAGAGTATTTCGCGGGATTGGAGGCGCATGTCAGGGCGCGGAACACGGCAGGTTTGCCCGCCGTGCTGATGGCGCATCTGGCCGTTGGCCGCGACACGGATTTCACCGGGCAGGACCGCGGCGGGGTGATCGGCGGCGAGGAGTGCGTCGAGGCCGGGATGCTTGGCACGGGTTACGACTATATCGCGCTCGGGCACATCCATTGTCCGCAATGGGTGAAGGGCGGCCGGAAAATCGCGCGTTATTGCGGCACGCCGCGCACAATCCACTTCGACGAGACCTATCCGCACGGGGTGGACGTGGTGGAGGTTTCCGCCGGGGCTGAGCCGCAGCTCAAGACGGTTGCGTTCAAGCCGAAGCGCGAGCTCGTGACGCTGGGCGGGGCGACGGGCAAGCCCTTTGACGAGGCGCTCGGGGACTTGGCCGGATCCAGCCTCGCGGTCGAGACCTATGTGCGTCTCAACGTGGCGCTTGGGGCGGACGAACTTCCGGCTGCGGACTGGACTGAGCGCGCCCGCCAGGTCGCTGCGTCGAAAGGATTGCGGTACTGTTTGGTCAATCAGATCCGGGAGGCGAAAGACCCGCTGTCGCCTGTCGGCGGGGGAAGGCGGCTGACAATGGAGGAGCTGAAGGAACTTTCGGACGACGAGGTCCTTCAAATCATGGCGTCCGCGCACACGCTTTCCGACCGGCAGAAGGAATTGCTTGGCGGACTGATGGCGGACATTGCGGCCGAGGCGAATCAATAGGGGGGGCACGATGAAACTTGGAAAACTGACGATCAGAAATTTGGCGTCCATTGCGGACGCGACAATCGACTTCTCCGCCGCGCCCCTCAAGGACGCGCCGCTCTTCCTCCTCTGTGGCGAGACCGGGGCCGGCAAGACAACGGTTCTCGATGCGATCTGCCTGGCGCTTTACGGGCAGACGCCGCGCTACCTGGCCGAAAATCGCAAGACTGACACGCAGGTCGGCGGATTCCCCTTCAACGACCCGCTTCAGCTTGTGCGCCGTGGAAGCACGGAGTGCTGTGTGTCTCTCTCCCTGCAAGGAAACGACGGCCGGAATTACGAGGCCCGCTGGAAGGTGGAGTTCTACGTTCGCGGTGAAAAAAAAGGGATGCCCAGCAAGGTCGTTTGGGAGTGGAAGGATCTTGCGCCCGGCGGAATTGTCCATGAAGGGAAAAAACACCTGGTGAACGAGGTCTTGCCGGCGGCGCTGGGGTTGTCGTTCGACCAGTTCTGCCGGACGACGCTCCTTGCCCAGGGGAAGTTTACGGAATTCATGTTGGGTAACGACGACGAGAAGGCTTCCATTCTCGAAAAACTCACAAACACGGAACGCTTCTCGAAAATCGGGCAGCGGATCAAGGAGGTGTGCGACGAGAAGAAGAGGGCGGCTGAGGACCTGCAGAAGGATATCGAACGCATGGCCGGGTTGCCTGCCGGGGAGCGGATGGAGATTGAGCGGGAACTGGAGGCGCTCAAGGCGTCCGGCAGGGAGCTGTCCGCCAAGATTAGGGACGGGGAGGCGAAGAAACAGTGGCGGGTGACGCGGGCGAAGCTTGCGGCGGCGCGTCAGGTTGCGGAAAGCGAACTCGAAAACGCGCGGGCCGAATTGAATTCGGAGGAGTATGTCGCGGACGTGGCGGCGGTGCGCGATTGGGATCTTTCGCAGCCCGTGCATGACTCGGTCCGCGGTCGCCAGACGGCGGCAGGCGAAGTGGTGTCTGCCGAAAAGCGCCTTGAATCAGCCCGCGGGGAATTTGTCCGCCGCAAGGGAAATCTGGCCTGGTTGGAAGACGATGTGGCCCGCCGTCGCCGGGAACTCGCGGAGAACGAGGCGGAACTTGCGGTGGCGGCGAACGCCGCCCCGATGTTCGAGGCGAGCGAGATGATCCTGCAGAATCTCGCCGATGCGCGAAAGGCGAAGAACCTGGCCGCCCAATGCGCGGCGCGGCAGGCGGCCGAGGAAAAGATGCTTGAAAGGCGAGAGGCGGAAGTGGCGTCTGCGGAGGTCGCAATGGAGGAGGCGGATGCCGCAGTTCGGCGCAAGGACGCGGAGATCAAAGCCGCCGAGGAACGGCGCGACGCGGTGGATGTCGCCGCCTTGCGTTCGCAACAGGTCGAGCTGAACGACCGCCGGCGGAAAGTCTCCGGAGGCCGGGCGGCGGCAGCGGATGTTGTCCGGCGCGAAGGGGAAATTGAAGCGCGGGCAAAAAAACTTGAGGCAAGAAAATCCGAACTTGCGACGCTGTCGGCCAAGATTCCCGCGCTTCAGGCGGAGACCGAATCGTGCAAGACGAGGATGGACGAGGCGGCCCGCGAGGCTTCGAAGCAGAAGTCTCTGGTGGACGCCGGGATTGAAAAGCTCTGTTCCATGCTGAAGGTCGGCGACACGTGCCCGGTCTGCGGAAAGAAGATCGAAAGCCTCTCCGCGCAAGGGAGCTTCAGTGAACTTTTCTCGGCGCTGGATGAAAAGAGCCAGCAGGCACGGCAGGCGTGGAATCGCGCGACCAAGGCGCAGGGCGAGACAATGGCGCGAGTCGCCGAATTTGAGCGGGCCGTCCGGGAGGAGACTGGCGGAATCGCGGCCTCCCGCGAGGAACTGGCGCAGGTGAAGTCGACGCTTGGCGCACTTGTCGCCGAACTCGGCCTGGACGCCGTCACGGTCGCCGCCTTCGACGCCTGCGAAGAGGATTGCGGGGGGCGGTTGGCGAAGATTGAGTCGGCGATCAAAGACTACGACGGGAAGGTCGTGGCGGTGACCCGACTCCGGAAGGAGAAGGGAGACCTCGACAAGACGCTGGCGGCGCGAATGACGGCGCTTGAGAAGATCCGGGGCGACGTCCGGGAATGCAAGGTCGGGATTGGGCAGTTCGCCGAGAGCGTCGCTGCGGCGGAAAGACAGGCAGCCGAAAAAAAAGACGCCGCGGCGGGGCAAATTTCGGATGCGGACTGGAAAACGCGGTGGATTTCAGATCCGGCAGATTTTGAGAGGGCGTTGAAAGAGGACGCGGCCCGCTACCGCGCGGCAAAGGAGCGGCAGGCGAGTCTGCTGGGCGCGTTCAACGCGGCCGACCAGAAGCTTGCGACTGTCGCCAAGATGGTGGCAGAGATCGCGACGGCCGAACCAGCCTGGGCGGGTGACGCCATCGCCATCGCCGAAGCCCGTGACGATTTGGTCGGCGGACTCAGCCGATTAGGCGGCGAGGTGGCGTCCGCAAAAGCCGAACGCGAGAGGGCTGCGTCGCGGAAGACCGCGTGCGAGGCGGCGTGCCGCCAGTTTGTCGTGGCGCATCCGGCGTTTACGGACGAGCGTCTTGTCGCGTTGGCCGGGATGGAGATCGGTGACGTCCGGCAACGGGTGGGCGTAGTTGAGGGCGCGGTGAAGGCGAAGTCCGGTGCCCTTGAAGGCGCGGAGAAGAACTTGTCTGAACATTTGGTGGTCTGTCCCGCGGGATTGGTCGACGAGATGACGGACGAAGCGCTCGCCAACGAACTGGAAGGGTTCAAGAAAGACGCCGCCGACTTGCAGGCGCGTATTGGCGGGTTGGAGGAGAAGTTGAAGGCCGACGACGCCAGCGCCGAGGCGCGGAGGAAAAAGGAGACCGAGTTGAAGACGGCGCGTGCGGCGTACGAGGAGTGGGACCCGATTGACCGGTTCTTCGGCGACAGTGACGGGAAAAAAATGCGCCGCGTGATCCAGTCCTACGTGCTGAAGAACGTGCTGGCGAACGCGAACTACTACTTGAAACAACTCTGCCCCGGCCGTTACGAACTCTCGTGCGTTGACTTGACGCTGACGGTGAGGGATGCGTTTGAGGGCGGGGTTGAGCGTCCAGCGAAGACGCTTTCAGGAGGCGAGGGCTTCCTCGTGTCGCTCGCGCTTGCGCTTGGGCTTGCGGGCATGAACGACACGGGCCTCGCGGTGGACATGCTGTTCATCGACGAGGGCTTCGGCACGCTCAGCAAGGAGCATCTTGAGAAGGCCGTTGACGCGCTCGAGTCGCTGAATCGCATTTGCGGCAACCGCAAGGTTGGCATCATCAGCCACGTGGAGCGTCTGCGCGAACGCATCGCCACGCACATCGAGGTGCGCCGCGCCGGGCAGGAGGCGAGCACGGTGCACGTCGCCGTCGGAGGCCGCGAAGTCTAATTGGATTGAAGCTGGAAGAGCAGGGGGAAGGGAGTTGCCGATGGAAGTTTTCTGGAGCGACAGGCTGGAGTTGCTGGCCGACGGATTGTTCAAGCGCTGGGACGAATCCCCGGGGGATCCATTTGCCCGGACGTGCGTCGTCGTAGGCGACATGGCGACGCGAAACTGGCTTCGCGACTACTTTCTCCTGCACAGGCGCGGGGGGAGGCGCCGTGTCCTCGCCAACATTGATTTCAAGCCGCTTGCCGAGTTCGCCAACGACTGGCTTGCCGCCATGACGCACGCGCGGAACGGCGAGCCCCGCCGCGCCAAGGAGCACCCCTATTCGCAGAACGTGCTCGCGTGGCGCATCGACGCCATCCTGCGCGACTGCCGGGGCGATCCCGAGTTCAAGGTTCTCGACGCCTATGTCGGCAGCGGCGGCGGCCGCGCCGAGGCGCGCCGCCGCCATGACCTCGCCGTCCGTCTCGCGCAGCTCTACGACGACTACCTCGGCTCGCGCTACCGCATGCTTGTCAACTGGTCGCGCGGCATCCTGCCCCGTGGGGCGGCCCGCTGGCAGGCCGTCCTCTACAACAAGCTCGCGGCGGAATGCCCGCAGACCTACACGGCCGATTTCGACGCCGTCCTGCGTGACGACGCCGACCCCTCGGCGGCTTTTGCGCGGGGGTTCCCGAAATATACGGCCATCCACGTCTTCGATGTGCCTTCGGCTCCGTGGCCCTATTTGCTGATGCTTGGCAAAATTTCGGGAACCCTTCCCGTGGCCTTTTGGAATTTCAACCCGTCGCGCGACTTCTGGCTGGAGGACAAAACCAGGCGGGAGGCGATGCGGGAACGCATCCGGGCCGTGAAGAACGCGCTGGAGGGCGGCGAGAATCCGCCGCAGGAAAACGCGGAGGCGATGTTCGGGACGCCCGACCAGAAGCTCCTTGGCTCGCTGGCGACGGGGACGCGCGGCCTGCTCGCCGCCGAACTTGATCTCGCCGAAGGAAATTGCGAATGGATCGGCCCGGAGGACGAAGGCGATTTCACGACGTTGCGCGCCGTCCGCCCCGAGGTCCACGCATGCCACACGCCGCGCCGCGAACTCGAGGCCGCGAAGGATGCGTTGTGCCGGTTCTTCAAGGAGACGCCCGACACCAGGCCCGGCGACGCGCTTGTTCTCTGCGCCGATTGGTCGACGTATTCGCCGCTCATCGAGTCCGTCTTTGCCGAAGGGGAAATCCCAGTGTGCTCGGAAGGCGGCATCCACGCGGAGACGCCGATTTCGCATTCTTTCGGCGATCTCCTCGCCTTCCGTGCGAACCGCTTCGAGGCGAGCGCCGTCTTCGCGCTTCTCGGCGTACCCGCGATTCGCGACCGCTTCGAGATCGGCGCCGATGGCCTCACGACGCTTCGCGAAATGGTCCGGAACGCCAACATCCGCTGGGGGTACGACGACGCCGACGTGCGCGAGACCCTTGGCCTTGGTGACGACTCGTCCCTCTGGCATTTCACCTGGCGGCGGGGGCTTGACCGCTTCATCGCCGACGCCTTGCTCGGCGACCGCGACGACTCCCGGGCGATTGCCGACCTTGGGGCGGCGGGGCGTTTGCTGCCGTGCGGACTTGTCGAGGGCGAGCGGGCCCACCTGATCGGCCGTCTCGACGCCTTTGCAACGGCGCTTGCAAAGTTGCGCGGCTTCCTGCGTGTCGCCCGCTCCGCCGACGAGTGGCGCGAGGGATTGCTGAAAGCTGTCGGCGATTTCTACTTGGACGACGGTGAAAATGCCGTTGAACTTGCCCGGCTCCGCGAGGCGGTTGTCTCCACGGCTTCCGACGCGCTTAACGCCCAGAAGGTGGCGGGCCGCGTTGGCGAAAAAATCGAAGGCGAGATATTCTGCCGCGCGTTGCTTTCCTCCGTGAGCGCCGGCCCGCAGCGCCTTTCCTCCGTTGGCGATGCCGTGCGTTTCGCCCCGCTTGGCGCGGGAACTGCAATGCCCGCGCGGTTCGTGTGGATCTGCGGGCTCAACGACGGAAGCTTCCCCTCCAGCGGGTGCCGTCCGTCCTTCGACCTCGTTGGCAGCCACCCTTCCTTGTTTGATGTCGACCCACGCGAACGCGATACTTTCGCCTTGCTCAAGGCCGCGATGGGCGCGCGCGACCGACTTGCCTTCAGCTACCTTGGCCGCAACGCGCGGACAAACGAGGAGTTGCCCGCGGCCGTGCCGCTGCTCGATTTGCTTGACTGGTTCAGGGCTTCGGGCGTCGCCATCGGGGAATACCAGCATCCGCTCCAGTCCTACAGCGCCTCGTACTATGCCGTTCCAAAGACTTTGCCGCCGCATTTCTCGGAACAGGACCGCGCCGCGGCGGAGTCGCTTCTTGCCAACGCGGAAACGGGGCTGCCACCGTCGGAGCTGGTGCCGTTTGCCTTCGCCGATGAGGGTGAAACCGTTATCGACGTCGAGGATTTGGTTGCGTTCTATGGGTGCCCACAGCGTTTTCTTGCCAATCGGAAACTGGGGCTCCGCCTTTTCAACCCGAAGTACGATGTCTTGTCCGACGACGATTCAAGCGCTGCCAAAATTTCGGCCCATCTTCGCTCCGAAGTCCTGCTGGCCTCGGATTCCGACGTCGGGGTGCGGACCGTCGAGTCCGAACGGATGGTGGAGGAAGGAGCCGCACCCGATGCTGGAATGGCCGAAGCTGAACTTGAGACCCAGGTCGGGGACGAGGCCATCGAAAAGTTCCAGTCAAAGGTCGTCGATTTCGCGAAAAAAGACCGGGACCAGGATGACTTCGCCTGTCCCGACGAGCCTTTGGCCAAGCGCTACCTCGAGTTCCGCGGGCAAGATGTGCAACCTTATTCGGCCGTGGTGGAGGTCGAAGGACGGCGGGTGCGACTGGAAGGCTGGATGCAGCCTCCCGTCTTGCTCAAGGCGCGGTCGGGAAAAGACATTCCGCATGTCTTCGAGTACCGCGAGAAGAAATTTGCGAAATGGGATGCCGCCGCCTCGGTTATCCGCCATTTGGCGCGGCAGGTCGCGGGCAAAGGTTGCGTGACGATCCGCCTTAGCCCTGATGACTCCCCCAAGACGCTTCGCCCCTTGCCGCAGAATGACGCAAAGGCGCGACTTTCGGAGATCGTCCGGCTGGCAATGCAACCGCTGGCCGTCGACATCCGCACTGCCGCCGGTGCCGGCGACGAGCTTCCCGGGGAATATGGGGAGGCGGTCGACGACTACGACTTCTGCTTTTTCAAAGGCAAAAAATGGAATAGGACGAATTGACATGTCGAAGATTTTCAGCGAGGAAATATACAGGCCGGAGTTCAATCTTGACGGACCGCACCTTGTGGCGGCCTCCGCGGGGACGGGCAAAACCTACAACATCCAGAGCATCTACGCCAGGCTTGTGGCGGAGAAAGGTTTCCGCGCCTCCGAAATCCAGGTCATGACCTTTACGGAGGCGGCGACCAAGGAACTCCGAAGCCGCGTTCGCCGCATGCTCTCGGACCTCTCGAAGTTCTACGACGGCGCCACCGGGGGAT
The DNA here is from genome assembly GCA_045627605.1 of Kiritimatiellia bacterium. Lineage (GTDB taxonomy): Bacteria > Verrucomicrobiota > Kiritimatiellia > RFP12 > JAAYLN01 > RGIG5952. The sequence goes on from JAZQOA010000002.1 coordinate 23,189, forward strand.
TCAAGCCGGACGAACTTTCGCGCCTTGAAAAGCTTCGCGCCTGCGCACGCGCCAACATCGGCGGGGGCGACAAGGTGGCGGACGGCAAGGCCCGCGGCCGGGTGGAGTTGGCGCTCATGGAGTTCGACCAGGCCGCGATCTCGACAATCCACGGATTTTGCAACCGCGCCTTGCGGCGCTTCGCCTTCGAGACGGGGAGTGCCTTTGCAAGCGAGCTGGCGGACGGCAAGGATGCGGACCTTTCCCGCCGGGCGCGTGACTGGTGGCGCCGTGAGCACGGGCATCTCTCGGGCACCCCCGAAAATCTGGACGCCCAAACGGTGGTCGATTATGTCAGGGCCCTTTCCCAAAAGGCGGATTGGAAATTGCGCGAAGACGCGGGAGTCGACACCGTGGCGTCCTTTGCGCTGGCGAAGGGGGCGGAAATCGTCGGGGCGTACGAGGCGGAACGCCCGCTCCGCGAGGAGCAGACCTTCGACGACTTGCTGCGCGCCGTCCGCGACGCGCTCAGAGGCGAACACGGCCCCGCGCTGGCGGCGCTCCTGCGCGGCGAATTCAAGGCGGCGCTGGTCGACGAATTTCAGGACACCGACCCTGTGCAGTACGACATTTTCCGCCGGGTCTTCCTCGATCCCGCGGCGGATCCTCGCCCGTCGCTTTTCTTCGTGGGCGACCCCAAGCAGGCGATCTATTCTTTTCGCGGCGGCGATATCTTCACCTACAAGGCGGCCGTGCAAACGCCGGAAATGGAGTCGGGCACTTACTGCCTCGACCGCAATTTCCGATCGACGCCCCGCCTTGTCGATGCCGTCAACATGCTTTTCCGCGACTCGGCCGAGGAGTCCGAATCCCGCACCTTTGGCGACGAGGCGATTCCCTACGGGGACGATGTCAAGGCGTCCGACGGCATCGAAGCCTTCAAACTGCCGGACGGAAGCGATGATCCTCGCCCCTTCCGGTTCAAGTGGGTGGGGAACGCCAGCGATCGTCTTGCCGCCGTTGTCGACTCGGTGCTTGAGGTGCTCGGGGAGCTGGGGGGCCAGGGCGTAACGCCCAAAGACATCGCGATCCTTGTCCCCTCCCATGGCGATGAGCGCACATTGCGCGACCTTCTGCGTGAAAAGGGGGTGCCGGCCGTCTTGCAGAAGGCGGGCAATGTTTTTGCGTCGGAAACCGCGTTTGAATTCCTGCAGGTTCTCGCCGCCATGGCGCTTTCCGGGGGTGCCGGCCAGATCAAGTCCGCGCTGGCGACGTCGTTTTTCGACTACGAAGCGGCGGTGCTCGCAGGCGACGGGGAAGGGCAGATCCTCGCCGATGGAATCGCGCTTTTCGGCGAATTGAACGGCATTTGGCTCGCCCGCGGCTTCAATGCCGCCTTCGCGGCGCTGTCGGTCCATCCCCGGTGCAACATGAAGCGCAGGTTCGCGGCGGGGAGGGACGGGGAGCGCAAGCTGGCCGACGTCTTGCAGGTCGTCGATTTGGCGAGCGCCGCCGTGATGGAGCTCGGTCCTGCGCCGGAAACCCTCGTCTCGTGGCTGTCTGAGCGCATCAACCTGTCGGGTGAGTACGCCGAAGAAGAAGATGCCGAGGCCTACGCCCGGCAGCTTGAAAGCGAAAACGACGCCGTAAAGATCATGACGTCGCACGTTTCAAAGGGCCTCGAATTCCCAGTCGCCATTGTGCCGCTTTCAAGAGGCAATTCGCTTAAGCCGCCGTATTTCGTCCATGAGGATGGTGGATTTTTTGCTTCCGTCAAGGATGCTGATAAAGCCGCCGCAGACCGGGAGCGGGAAGCGGAACGGATGCGCCTCCTCTACGTCGCGTTTACACGCGCTTCGAAACGGACGATTGTCATATCGAAGACCCCGCCCGAAATCCCGTCGTTGCAGCGGCTGCTGGACAATGCCTCGGCGCATGGCGCGGAGGAACCGGATTCGCCAATCGCCTTCGAGACGTTTGATCCGGAGATAGCCGGTGAGCGTCCCCCGTACGAGCGCCGTTCGGCGGGGCCGGTGTCGCTTGAGGCGGCTCCCGTGCCACCAGCCTTCCCCCTTGCGCCAACAAAAGGCAGCTACACGTCGCTTTCGCCGCATAGGCACGGGGGGGGCGGCAATGACGAAGACGACGAGCATGACTTCGACAACGTAAAGGAGGGTGGCGCAAAGTTGGATTTCCCCGACACCCATCCGGTCTTCGCCCTTGCCGGCGGGAGGAAACCGGGAATTTGCTGGCATGCGATCTTTGAGCAACTCCCGTTCGACGCTTCGGCCGAGGAGATTGCGTCTGTTGCCGAAGCCACGCTGGGGATGTACGGTCTTTTGCCGGACGACGCCGAAAAGCGGCGGGAGACGGTTGAAATCGTGGCGGACATGGTGGCGAAATCCCTCGCCTACCCAGTTGAAGCACCGGATGGGTCGCGTTTTTCGCTTCGGGAAATTGGCTGGGCGGATCGCTTCAGCGAGTGGGAGTTCAACTTCTCCTCGCGGGATTCCGACGAGTCCACGGCGCAACTCGCCGCCCTCATTGAGTCCGCCTGGAAAGACGACCCGGGCAAGGCGCCGTTTCTCGCGGCGATGCGCGCGTGGAACCGGAACATCCCGAAGGGTTTTCTCAAGGGTTTCCTGGATCTCGTCTTCAGGAAGGACGGACGCTTCTACATCGTGGACTGGAAAACGAACACACTCAACCGAAGGGCGTCGGGATTCTCCCGCGAGGGCATCTGCGCCGAAATGGCCTCGGAAGGGTATTTCTTCCAGTACCTGCTCTACGCGGTGGTCCTGCACCGCTACTTGAAGGAGACAATGGGCGCGGACTATTCGTGGGAGCGCCACTTCGGGGGCGTCCGCTACTATTTTCTGCGCGGCATCGCGGCCGGCGGGGAGGAACCCGTGTTCGCGGACAGGCCTTCCGCGGAATTGCTCGATCGACTTGGCGGAGCTCTGGGACTTGGAGGTGCCGAATGAAGACGGCGGTAATGGATTTTGTGCGCCGCGTAACGGGCGGTAACGAGGCGGTCGCGGAGCTTTGCGCCGCCGTCGTCGCGGACATTGAAGAAGGGTGCGTTTGCCGCAAGGTGGACGCCGGCGAGCGCAAAATGCTCCTGGCCGAGCCGCGAGTCGTGGCGGCGGTCGCGCAGGAAAAGCCGTTCACGCAAGTTGAAACGCCGTTTGTCCTGCAGGGCGGCTTGCTCTACACGCGCCGCAACTGGGTTTACGAACGCTCTGTCGAGCGCGACATCCACGCCCGCGCGAAGGTTGTTCTTGACGCCGGCGCCGAGTTGCCCGAAGACGGCTTCTACGGGGGATTGCGCGAGGAGCAGCGGACCGCCGTGTCGACGATGTGCGGACGGCTCTTCTCGATCCTTACGGGCGGACCAGGCACTGGCAAGACGCATACCATTGCGCGGGCCGTGAAATTCGTCCGGGACGGCATGCCCGGATTGCGGCTTGGCCTCGCCGCGCCAACGGGGAAGGCGGCCCAGCGCATGAAGGAGTCGATGCAAAACGCGGGAATGGAAAACGTGCCTGATGCAACGACTCTGCATTCGCTTCTTGGGACGAATCGCGACTTTGTCACATTCAAGCACAATCGCGGCAATCCCCTTTCGCTTGACTGGCTCATCGTCGACGAGGCCAGCATGATTGGCCTCCCGATGATGGCGAAGCTCCTGGACGCGCTTCCCCCCACCTGCCGCCTCACCCTGGTCGGCGATGTCGACCAGCTTGCCTCCGTGGAGCGGGGGCATGTCTTCGGCGATCTTTGCCGGATGGACGGTGTGGCGATCAGCCGCCTGTCGCAGAGCGCGCGGTTCAGGCCGGACGGCGAAATCGCCCGGCTGGCGACGGCCGTCAACGGGGGGCTCTTCGATGAGGCGATGGCCGTTTTATCGGCCCCGGGGGGCATCGTCGATTTCCATGATCTTGTGGGGGCCGATCCTTTCGACATTGGAAAATGGCCGGATTTCATGGGCCTTGTGAGAAAAGGGTTTGCCACGTTTGCGGCCTGTGGCGACGCGGCAGGGGCCTTGCGACACGTCAATGACTTCAGGGTCCTCTGCGCTTTGCGCCACGGGCCGTATGGCTCGCTGGCGGTGAACGAATTTATTAAAGAGCGGCTTGGATCGTCTTGCCCTGTGCCAATGATGGTCACGCACAATGACAACACGTTTGGCGTGGCCAACGGCGATGTCGGCGTCGTGATGCCGGATGATCCCGGAATGCTTGTCCTGCCCTGTGGGAATGGAATCCGGAAGATCCGGCTTGAGTTGCTGGCGGACGCCGAACTGGCCTTTGCGACGACCATCCACAAGTCGCAGGGGTCGGAATACGGCGATGTCGCCGTCGTGATGCCACCTGACGGGGAGAACCCGCTTCTCACCCGCGAGATCCTCTACACCGGCATTACCCGCACAAAGGGCGCGGTGAATGTTTTCGCGGGGGAAGATTCTGTGCGGAGTTGCTGCGCGCACCCAGCGGAACGGACGACGGGACTCGCGTAGCGGGATGAAGCGCCAGAAGCGCAGTTGAGAGAGGGGCGCGCTCCCGTGCGACCGCCGCGTCGAGAGTGCGCCGGCTGCTTCTCGTCTCTCGTCTCCCGTCTCACGCCTTCGCTCATCACAGGAGGACACGAGACAAGAGACACGAGACGCGAAAGGTTCGCGCCCGGTGCCTCGGATGTCGCCGCCACGGGCAAGGACTGAGGCGCAGGAGCGAGTCAGGGGCTCGCTTCTGCGTGACCGCCGCGCTTTGATTTATGATGAGAACACGGTGCGGAAGTCTCGGCGGCGATGATGAAGCCAGTTCCCTTATGGCAAAGATAGGCTTAACAGAAGTTCGGCCACGGGAACGGCAGTGAAAACTGTCAACTTTTTTACAATGCTAATGTAAAAAATGCTGCATATTTTACATTGGCGATGTAAAAAAGGAGACGGAGAGTATCTTCGATTTGCCGGTGGGATGCGGGATGGTCGTGTTACGCGGCGTCACTTTTCTTCAGCGCGATGGTCTGGCCGGGGGAGAGGCGTTCCGTTCCCTTGGCGTGGAACTGCTTCGCCTGCTTTTCAAAGTCCTTCCCGTAGCCGTGTATCGGGATGTTCACCCTCGCCCCGATGAAGTCGGCCATGCGCGTCGCCTCCTCGGGGTCCTTCGTGTAGAAGCCGTCCACGGAGTAAAGGGCGTAGTCGGGTTTCTTCTGGGCGATGATCTTCGTTTCCTCCGCGAAGGAGGTGTCGCCGCCGTGATAGACGCTGACGCCGTTTACCGTGACGATGAAACCGACGTTGTCCTTGAGCGAATGGTTTTTGTTCCCGCCTGATGGGACGGCTTCGATTTTCACATTCGGCGCCTCGAAGACCTTGTACTCGTCCTTCACCAAGGCGTCGGACCACTTGATGATCTTGCAGCCCTCCTTTTTCGCGCAGAGTTCCGGGCAGTTGTGGTCGCGATGCGCGTGTGTGATCAGAATGTAGTCCGCAGGTTCCCCGTAGGCCGTTTCGACGGGATAATACGGGTCGATGTAAATCACCTCGCCGGTTTCCGCCTTGATTTTGATGCTGGCGTGGCCGATGAACGTCAGTTGCGGAAGGGCCATTGCAAGTGTTGGAACGGCCACCAGTAGTCCTGCCATAATCGTTTTGCCTTTCATCGATGTGCCTCCGGGGTTGTAGGTCGTGAGTATGCTACCGCAAGACCCGGGGCCTGTCAAGCGGAATTTGACAGTCCCGCGCACCCGCAGGACTGCGCATTGCGGTGGCGCATGCCGGGGCGGCATCTGCTATAATAATGCAAGTCATTTCTGGAGGCTTGCATGCTTGTTCCGTCGAGATTGAGAGTCGAATACAAATCCAACCCGCTGGGGATGGACGAGAAACTTCCCCGTTTTTCCTACATGCTCGAGGGCGACGGCACCGCGCAAGGCGCGCGCCGCATCGTCGTGAGGCGCGACGACGACAATGCTGTCGCCTGGGACAGCGGTTTCGTGGCGTCGGGCGTCTCGGTGCAGATCGAGTATGCGGGCGAAAATCTCCGTCCCTTCACGCGCTATTCGTGGGCCGTCAAGGTCCGCGATGAAAAAGGCGGCGAATCGGAGTGGAGCGCGGATCCCGCCTTTTTCGAGACGGGGTTCCTGGGGACGCGCTGGTCCGCCAAGTGGATCACCTGCGCCTGGGGTGGCAGTTCAAACCCGCTTTCACGTTTCCTGCGCGACTTCGACATCGGCAGGAGGGTTCGCCGCGCACGGCTCTATGCGACGGCTCTTGGCGTCTACGACGTCTTCGTGAACGGCGAGATGTGCGGCGAGGAATGCCTCAAGCCGGGCTGGACGGATTTCTACGAGCGCGTCCAGTACCAGGCCTTCGACGTCACGGGCATGCTCCGCGAAGGTGCCAACACGCTGGCGGCGCAGGTCGCGGACGGCTGGTACGTGGGCAAGGGCTACGGCAAGTGCCCGATGTTCATCGCCGAGCTTCACATCGACTACGAGGACGGCTCGTCCGAGAAGATCGTGACGGACTCCTCGTGGAAGGCCTTCTACATCCACATCCAGAACCCGATGCGGATGGGCAACATCTACAACGGCGAGATTTACGAGGCCTGGGAGGAGACCGACTGGAAGCTGCCCGGCGGCTACCGGACCTATGCCGTCAAGGCGCGCGAGGCGGAGTCTTCGCATCCTATCGCGTCGAAGATCCGGATCGTCTGGCAGAGCGGCCCGTCGCTGCGCCACATGCACCGCATGGAGCCGGTCTCGATTGTCCGCCGCCCCAACTACACCTACCTCGTCGACTTCGGGCAGAACTTCGCGGGCCGCGAGCGCATCCACCTTAGGAACACGCTCAAGGGCACCACCATCGTCATCAAACACGGCGAGATGCTTTCGCCCGATGGCTCCCTCTACGTCGAGAACCTCCGCAACGCCTGGCAGCGCACCGTCTACACCTGCGGCACCCACGACGAGGAAATCTACGAGCCGCTCTACACCTTCTGCGGTTTCCGCTACCTGGAGATCTCAGGATGGCCCGGCGAGCTTACCAAGGACCAGATCTGCGCCTTCTCGATCTACTCCGATCTTGAGAAGACGGGTGATTTCAGTTGTTCCGAGCCCTTGCTCAACCAGCTTTACTCAAACATCGTCTGGGGGCAGCGCAGCAATTTCGTCGACGTGCCGACCGACTGCCCCCAGCGCGACGAGCGCCAGGGCTGGACGGGCGACACCCAGGTTTTCGCCAATATGGCGACCTACAACATGGACTGCGGCGCCTTCTACACGAAGTGGCTCGCGGACCTCAACTACGCGGCGGACGCCACGGGCGGCGGCTACCCCCATGTCGCGCCGCGCACGGCACGCGAGACCTTCGACCGCGAATGCGGCGCGGCGGGCTGGGGCGACGCCGGCATCGTCTGCCCCCGCGTGATGCTCGAAAAGTACGGCGACACACGTGTCGTCCGCGGCTATTTCCGCAACATGGTGCGCTGGCTCGACTGGCGCATCGCCAAGTGCGGCGGCTCGCCCATCATCGACCTCGTGACCTTCGGCGACTGGCTCAATGTCGACGCCGACTGCGACCGCTCCTACATTTCCACCGCCTACCTCGCCGAAATGGCGACGGAACTTTCCGCGATGGCGCGCGCCATCGGCGAGAACGGCGAGGCGGTCCGCCTCGACCAGCTTGGACGCGATGTCCGCCGCGCCATCGTTGAAAAGTGGTTCACACCCGATGGCGACATCACGATCAAAATGCAGACTGCCGCCGTCCTGGCCCTCGCCTTCGGACTTTGCCCGGACGAGGCGTCGCGCCGCAAGGCAGTCGCCTTCCTGAAGCACGACATCGTCGTCGAACGCAAGCTCCACCTGAGCACGGGCTTCCTCGGCACACCGTTGCTTTTGCGCGTTCTTTCCGAAAACGGCGAGACCGACCTCGCCTACGACCTCCTCCTGCAGACGTCGTACCCAGGCTGGCTCTACCCGGTCACGCAGGGTGCGACAACGATGTGGGAACGCTGGAACAGCTGGACGCGCGACGGCGGTTTCTGCGACCCCGAAATGAATTCCTTCAACCACTACGCCTATGGCGCGGTCGGCGACTGGTTCTTCGAGACGATTTGCGGCATCAGGCCCGTCCGCGACGCCGCGGAGGAGGAACGGGCCTTCCGCCGCTTCGTCCTTTCCCCGCAGTTCGGGCGGCGGCTGGCGTGGGCCGCCGCGTCGTACCGTTCGGCCTACGGCGAAATCAAGTCCGCCTGGAAACGCGACGGCGGCACGGTGGCGTGGACGTTCACGGTACCGTGCAACACGTCCGCCACGGTCCTGCTGCCCGCGGGCTTCAGGCTTGCCGCCAGTGCGGCGGGCGCAACGGTCGCGGACGCCCCCCTGCTTTTCACCCCCGGAACTTACACCTTGGAGCTTGCTGAAAATGAATAACGAAAAAAACAAGACAACTGCGGTATCGCCGAAAATTGCGGGGGCGGACTTCCCCGTGTGGCATTTTCCCCTCAACCGTCCGCACGCCGGAATCAAACTTGGCAACACCGAGACGGGCCTGCTCGTGTGGGGCGGCGGTTCGGAATTGCACCTCTCCATCGGCTACAACCGGATGTGGGATCACGACGGCGGTGTCGAATGGCGCGAGGGACAGAGTTACGGCGCCATTCGCAAGGCGCTTGAATCAGGCGACGAAAAGGCGCTGAAGACGATCTTCCCCCCGACGCCGAAGTCACCGCAACTCTGTCCGCTCGGCCGCCTGGTGCTGTCGTTCGGCAAGGGCGCCTTTATCGACACCGCCGAGCTTGACATCGAAAAGGCCTTGCTCAAGGTTAATTTCAGGGGTGGGAACCTCGCCTCGTTTTTCGTCGGGGTCGACTGGGAGACGGGCGTGGTCTTCGCGCATTTTCCCAAGGGCGCTCCGCGTGCCAGAGTCTCCTTCCTCGACGCCTACCGCCAGGCCTGCAACACGGAGACCTTCAAGGCGCGCGGCTTCAAACCGCCTGTTGTCCGCGACAACGGCTTCGAGCAGGCGATGCCCCACGACCCAGCCGTTGGCTTCGCCCTTGCCGAGACCGCGCACGGTGTTTTCGCCGCTCACGCCCGCGCCGGGGAAGGCAAGGCCTTTGCCGCGGCCGAAGCCATCGCCAAGGCGGCTGCAAAAAGCGGTGCCAGGGCGCTGATGGCGCGAACCGCCCGCCGCTGGGGGGCGTTCTGGAAGGACGTCCCCCGCGTTTCTGTGCCGAACGCCGCGCTGCAGAACGTCTTTGACTACGGCATGTACCAGTTTGGCGCCGCGACCGATTCGGCCAGGGAATCGACCGTCGCGCCGCTACAGGGACCATGGTACGCCGACGACGTTTTCCCGCCGTGGGGCGGCGACTACCACTTCAACATCAATCTCCAGGAATACTACTGGCCCGCCTTCCACGGCAACCGGCTCGAGCACTTACGCCCGGTTTTCGACATGCTGAAAAGCTGGATGCCCCGGCTTCGGCACAACGCCCGGGTCTTCGTCGGGATTGACGACGGCGTCATGCTGCCGCACGCGGTCGACGACACGGGCAAGGTCATGACCGCCGGTTTTTGGACCGGGATGATGGACCACGGCTCCACGATGTGGATGGCGGACATGATGTGGCGCTACTACGAGTTTGGTGGCGCGGGCGGGAAAAAGTTCCTGCGCGACGATGCCATGCCGTTCATGAAGGGTGCCTTCAATGTCTTCTGGAAGATGCTCGACCGCGCCGCAGACGGCGCCCTCTCGCTGCCTGTGGGGTCGTCGCCCGAATATCGTGGCGCGGCAATGGACGCCTGGGGGCGCAACGCCTCGTTCCAGCTCGCCTGCGCACATCGCCTGGCGCGGAACCTTCTTTCCGCCGCCGTTGAATTGGGCGAGAAGGCCGATCCGCGTTGGGGTGAACTCACCCAAAAACTCCCGCTTGCCTCTGTCGTCGAGTCCGCCAATGGCTACGGGAGGCAGATTGGCCTTTGGGAAGGGCTCACGCTCGAACTGTCGCACCGCCACCACTCGCATCTCGCCGGCGTCTTCCCGTTTGACACAATCGATATCGCGGATCCGGAATGGCATGGCGTCGTCGCCGAAAGCATCGGAACCTGGCTTCACCACGGCACGGCCTACTGGAGCGGCTGGTGCGTGCCCTGGGCCTCGATTATCAGCACACGCGTCGGCAACGCCGAGGCCGCGGAGTTCCTGCTCGAATTCTGGGAGCGTTTCTTCGTCAACGAGGGTCGCGGCACGTTGCACGACTCAAATGCCGGCGGCTTCAACCTGATGGGGCAGCCGCCCCTTGCGGAGGATTTTGTCCGCGGACGCGACATCATCCAGTTTGACGCCGCGGGCGGCGCCACCGAGGCGATTTACGAGATGCTCTGCCATGAGCGCCAAGGCGTGACATACCTCTTCCGCGGTGCGCCGAAGCGTTGGCTTGACGTCTCGTTCGCCGGCGTTCGCACGACGGGCGGCGTCCTTGTTTCCGCCGCGCGTCGCGAGGGTGTCGTTGGCAAAGTTTCGCTCGCCGCCGCCGCGGGGGCTGCCACGTTGCGTCTCGCCAACCCCTGGCCGGGGCACGCCGCGAAGCTCGTCGCGGACGGCAAAACGCAAATCCTGCCTGCGGGCGGCGAGTTTTCAATCAAGCTGCGCAAGGGCGGGAAAGCCATTTTGCGCCGCGTGTAAAACGAACGGGGGCAAAGGCCGTCCGCCAAGATGCGGGCGTCGTCTCTTCGCAAGAAAAGCCCGTTCAAACGAAAAAGGGGGCCGCGCATTGCGCGGCCCCCTTTTTGCCAATTGCCGTCTTCAACGTTATTTGCTCTTGTGGAGCTCCGTTGTGTCGACGCTTTCAATCGGGTTTGCCGAATAGACCTTTTCCGGTGCCGGGTCGGTGTTCCAGCAGTCGGTTTTCTGCGGCGGGAAGGCCGGTGCCGCCCAGCGAACGGCATTGCCGAGAACCTTGACCACGCCAGGATTGTGGTAGATCGGGAAGGTCTCGTGGCCGGGCGAGAAGTAGAAAATGTTGCCGGCGCCGCGGCGGAAGGTCACGCCCGAACGGAAGACGTTGCCGCCCTCATACCATGACATGAAGACGACATGCCCGTCTTCGGGGATGCCGAAGGGTTCGCCGTACATCTCGGTGTTGGGGACGACGAAGGAGTCTGGGACGCCCTTGGCGATCGGGTGCTGCGGGTCGACCACCCAGACGCGCTCCTTCTCGCCGCATTCGCGCCAGCGGAGCGAGCAGGAGGTGCCGAGCATGCGGCGGAAAATCTTGGAATAGTGGCCCGAGTGCATGACGACGAGACCCATGCCGGCGAGAATGCGGTGCTGGATCTTGTCGACGAGGGCGTCCGCAACCTGGCCGTGGGCGCAGTGGCCCCACCACATGAGGACGTCGGTGTTGTTCAGCAGGTCGTCGGGAAGCCCCTGCTCGGGCATGTCGAGCGAGACGGCGGTGATTTCAAGATCGTCCGCCGCGAGTTCTTCCTTGAGGGCGTTGTGAATGCCGTGCGGGTAGAAACCGCGGATAAGGTCGCCGAACGCACCTTCGGCACGTTCGTGGACGTTTTCGTTCCAAATCGTGACTCTGATTTTAGCCATTTTTTTCCTTGTGCTTGGTTGTTGAAAAGGAGTGATTCCATTCTACCACAAAAGCCAGGTGACGAGGCAGACGGCTTTGGCGGGGCGGGGAAAATGCGTTCGTCAGCGTTTCAAAACCGGGTTCGCCCGCTTGATGAACTGGATGGACAGGCCCGAGGGATCCTTGAGAATGGCGTTGTCGACGACAGGCGAGGTGTCGCGCTTGACGAGCTTCGCCCCTGCTGCGGTAAGGCGCGCGATGTCGGCATCGACATCCTCGGAGACGAAGCCAAAATGGAGCTCGTCTGTTCGCATCGACTGGTAGTCGGGCGGCGGCACGCCGTCAAGCGACCTGTACATTTCGATCGCGATTCGTCCCGTCCTGTCAACGATGAAAGTCGTGTGCATCTCGTTGTCGAGTTGCGCGGTGATTTCAAATCCAAGGTTCTCCACCCACCAGGCGGCTGTTTCCTCTGGGTTGGCGATGTCAATGGCCGTGTGTTCCAAGACGTATCCCTTTGTCACGCATCCGCCAAGAAAGGCGAGAAGCGCGACCAAGGCAAGCCCTTGCATCCTGTTCTTTGCATTTGCCGTCATGTTGGTTCCTTTCGCGTTGCGTGGGTCGTCCCGCGTGTCCCGAATTATTCTACAGCAACCGCAGCATATGTCAACTCCGTTGCCATGCAATCGCGGCGAGGTTTTGCCATTAAGCCCCGCCTTCCCCCGCCTTCGGGTTTCGGAAAACGGGGCAAAATCGGGTCAGTTTTGCTACAATATTTATTCATTCCAATTCAAAAAGTGCGCCATCGTCGATGTGGGGTTGACGTCGCGTGACAGGATGGCGTAACTTTTCGCCCGGTCGAACGTAAACGATTCAGGGAACCCAACGGAAAAGACAGGGAAGGGACATGATGGAATACGTTGAATTGATGGGCAGGCTCGGCGAGAGCCTCGGGATCGACGGGCTCGCGCCCGACGCCGGCGGATATTGCAACATCAGCGTCGATGACACGGTCGTGACGTTCATCGAACGGCCCGGACGCGGCCTTCTGGAGATCGTCGCCCGTATTTGCGACCTGCCCGCCGGGAACGCCGGGCAGGTTCTGAAAGTCCTGATGGCGGCCATGGCGCCCGGGGACGCGGCGGAGGATTTCTCGTTTTTCATCGATGAACTGGACGAGGGCCTTTATCTGCGCCGCACCGAAACGCTGGCGGAGCTCGATGTCGAAGGCGTCCGCCGGGCATTGGAGAAGTTCGCCAACGCATTGGACGATTGGCGCGCGGCCATCGGCGATTTCCAGTCCATCCAGCCCGTCGTCAACGAGGCGTTGGACGACGGCAAAGGGGAATCAAAGTCGTTCGGCCTGGGTGAACATGGATTCATGCAGGTCTGAGCAAAGTGAGGCCGTCCGGGCATTCGTCCATGACGGGAATTTCAGAATACAATCGCCAACCCAGCCACAGGCAACATCAGAAAGGCGGAAACAATGCCACCAAAAGTCACTTTGAACCCGGTTCTTCAAGCGTACAGCGCTTTTGTCGATAAGAGCGACCGGGAAAATTCCGGTCATAGCACCGTCAGCAGATTCGGAATCAGCCATCGGGACGGCTCACCCCGCGTCATTGCGGCGACGAAGGATTCCTGTTACGCGGCGAACCGCGATTACAAGGAACAGATCGCCAACAACAGGTCCCGCTTCGTCTTCTTCAAGGCCGTTGCCGATCAGTTCGGCGGAGCGGACAAGATTCCCAAAAAGGTTCGGGATGCCCTGTGCGCAAAGGACTTCGGCGACGTGAAGTTCAAAAAAGGCGAGGAACTCACGCAAGGCATGTTCATGACCGGCAAGCCGTTGAGCTCATACCGCATCAAGACGATTATCAAGGCGATTACCTCGGCAACGCTCTCCGAGCGGGAGCTGCTCGCGGAAAACTGCGTTCAAGGTGCCCTTGCCCTTTTGAGGGCCGGGGAGGTTGACAAGGATAAGCTCGGCAAGGCGTTGACGAACCTTGTCGATGCCGCATTGCCGACCGGATGGAAAACGTCGAAGAATTTCAACACGTACGCGCTTGAAGGTAAATTTGGTACCCAAGACATCAGGGAACTCCGGAACGAAATTTTATCCGAGTTAGGACAAATCATCAGTAAGGCAGCGGGCGGTGACGGAAGTGCCCCGAATCCCCAAGCCGCCGAGGAAAGGATACACAATCTTCTTAGTGATTTGCATGACGTATTCCTGTCTTCTCAGAAAGACAAGGGTGTTCATGTCCAGGCGTTTTGTGATAAGTTCGACACTTTGCGGAAGAATTGGGATAATCGTTTGGTAAAACTCGAGCAATCCGGAATGCGCGTCAGATCCTATGACGATATAATCGCTCATAAGTTTGACCCGAATGCCAAGTATGACATAGCGGGAAAGACCGCGAAGGAGTTCGTCAAGGATTTGCTGCACGCGATGGCCCTTGCAGAAGAGGGTAAGTTCACTCTTAAGGGGGGGGACGGCGATTCCAGGAACCAGTTGATTGGATGGGTGAAATCCCGGCTGTCAGAATTTCTTTCATCAGCGCTAAAGGGTGAAGCGCGTGGGTTGATGTGCTCGCATGCTTCGAAGTGGGTGGATGAAAACCTGAAACTTGCGCCTGGCGCATCTTTTGGATCCCAAGTCAAGCAAGTAGTTGGCAAGTTCATGAATGTGGATTGGACTGGTGCCGATGAAAGAGTGAATGCAAAGTTAAAAGAAAACAACGGTGCCGCTCTTACCCAAACTCACAATTGGCTCGGCGAGGTGCAGGAATTGGTCGATGCCTTCGACAAGAAAGATTTTTCGTTAAGTGACGAATTGGCGAGGAATGGTATGGCCGGTCGTTTCTCAAGAGATGAAATCGCCTTCATCAGGGACACTATCCTTGCCGATGCGTTTGGCCGCCATAGAAACGAAGGTGTTGGGGGTGCGGGGTACATGATTCTCCTTGGCGAAGATTCTGCCATCTTCAACACGCATTTCTACGAACGCATGGGGCGCATCGGTGTCGGCTTGACAGATGATGAAAAGGATCTTGTGAACGAGGGGACGAGACAACTGAGGGAAACGCTCTTGTATTTCGCGGATAAGACCGGCGACAAGATGGTTTTCAGTGCCGTGGAAGAGATTCTTAAGTCGAAGGGCAAGACGAAAATGGGACTCGATTTGATTTCACGCGCGGATGTCGTGAAGGCCGTCACCTACATGAAACCGTATCTCTTTGACGAGAATGGCAAGGGGGTCATGAAAGACTCAAATTACCATACCGGCTTTTCTGCAACTACGCGCATCACTCATATGTTAAAATTTGCACGACTCGGAAGCAGTGACACGAAACAGATCTACAGCCTGAAAAAAGAAAGCATTCCCGCGAAAAACAGGGCTACTGTGTCCGTGGAAAAAAACATAGTTAACCGCGAGGAGGAAATCAATACGCGGAAGCCCGCGGCGAAAAGCATTGCTCCAAATGGAAATCCCACGGCGCCCGTGAACCGGGCGGAGCCGACGGTGGCGGTGCCGCAGGAGCTTCTGGCGCAGAAGGCCGGGCTGAAGGATCGGTGCTTCAAAGCGGTGTTCGAGTCTCTGCTGGGCAGGGGCACATCCGAGGAAACAATCTCTCATGACCATTCGATGGCTTATAAAAAGTTCAACGAGGAGTGGGAAAAACAGTGGAAAATATTCGTGGAGAGTAGGCCGATGAAGTCCGATGCCGACCTGGTGAAATGGATGAAGGAGGCGTGCGGCGACGACATTGTGACACTCGACCGATTTTTCAACCTGTTCGATACTGCTAAAACGACGCTGGATCGTGCGGAATTGCTGCGAGCGGTGCACGATAAAGTGCTCGTCAATGAACTCAATGGTTGCTATAGCCCTGATGAAATTCAGGCGATCAAGGGAGACATTGGGAAGATTCTCAATTTGTTTTTCGATGCCCAGACGAAGGCGGATCCCCTGCCGGCTCAGTTAAACGCTCTCAGGGATGCCTCGACTCCCGAGGAGTTCAGGGAGAAACTGATTAAGATCGCATGCGATGCCGTCGGTACGCGGGTCGATGCGTCTCGGTTGTGGGCCGACGCCGAAAAGAAGAAGTTGCTTACGCGTCAGGTTAATTCCGTAATCAGTGAAAAATCAGGCGTGAGATCGATGAAGGACATTCTCGCCCAGGCCGTCAACGAGAGAAAGGGACTCAAGCAGCACGGCGGGAACACCTGCTTCATCAAGTCCGTTGTCAACTCGATGATCGGCACGGAAAAGGGCCGCGCGATGCTGGCGAACCTCATCGACGGCAATGGAAATTACACGTTCACCGCCTTCAACCCCCTCACCGGGACCAAGACCCCGGTTGTCATCACGGACGAGGAACTCAATAATGCACGGACGAACGGGGAGTTTCGATTGGGCGAGGTGAAGTGTTCCTCGAACGCTTTCGGTGCGATGGACGACCTCGAAATCGCAGTGTGGCTGGCCCTGGGCAAGGTTCATGGCAATTCTCTGCAGGCGTTTCCCGGTAACATCGGCGAAGCGAATCTGGTCGCATACCTGTTCGGCTTCAGGCCCGTGAGCGAGAATACGGCGGGCGATCTCGGCAAGTGGGCGGATGCGGTCTCGACCCTGGGCAAGGGCGGTCTCGCGCTTTACCGGTATGCGACTGTGGACAGAAGTGGGAAGGAAACCGAAACCAGTTACCGGCATTTTGTCTCAATCACGGGCGTGACGAACGAAAATAAAGCCAAGGGCTACGAACTCGTCGATTCGCTCGGAAACAAGGAGGCGGCGCAACTCGGGCTTGAGTACGCGGAGCCGATGAATGGAACCTTTGCCGCGTACGGCAACCAGGTCCTGTGCTACGAATATGTGGAGAATCCCGCGTAACCAATTGGAGTTTTCCCGTCTCGTGTTCTCCGATATGGTAGAATAATAGCGCAATGCTTTACGCGATCGTTTCAGACATCCACGCCAACCTCACCGCCTGGAAGGCGGTTCTCGCCGACCTTGCCGCGATGAAGGCCGACAAGATCATCTGCCTCGGCGACGTCGTGGGCTATGGCCCGGAACCTGCCGCGGTACTTGAATCCGTCTACCGCCATGTCGATGCCTTCGTGATGGGCAACCACGACGCGGTTGTCGCCGGCAAGATGTCCGCCGAGAGCTTCAACGACCATGCGCGGGAGATGATTGAGTGGACGGCGGCGCGCATTTCCCCCAAGGGAAGGCAGTTCCTCGGGCGGCAGCCGCTTGTCCTTTGCGGATCCGATTTCGTCTGCACCCACGGCGCACTTGACTGCCCTGCGGCCTTCAACTACGTCCTGACGCCGGAGGATGCCCTTGCCACGTGGGATGCCACCGACTCGTCGCTGATCTTCGTCGGCCACACGCACGAAGCGGGCATTTGCGTTCTTGGGGCGTCGGGGACCCCGCACATGTTGGCGGACCAGGACTTCGAAATCGAGGAAGGCAAGCGCTACATTGTCAACGTCGGCTCCGTAGGCGACCCGCGCGATGCCGACCCGCGGTCGTCCTATTGCCTCTACGATGATGTGGCGCGCACCATTTCGTTCCGCCGCGTCGCCTTCGACTACGGCGCTCTCCGGGAGGCCGTCGCCAAGGCGGGGTTGCCCGAGGAGTCTGTCTTCCTCCTTCGCCGCGACATGGTGGACCGGCGCGAGCCCGTCCGCGAGGCCCTCGGCTTTGAGCCGCCGCGTCGTGCGCAGGCCATGGCGCAGGACGTCGCGGAATCGGCGGATCTTTCCGAACTCAAGAAGGCAAATTCGAAGTTGCGCTTCGTCATCGCCGCCCTCATCGTTCTTTTTTCAGGTATGGCGGGCGTGGCGACGGGCATGGCGGTGAAGCACATGCGCGAGGCGACGGTCTTCGTCCCGGCGGATCCGCTCCCGCCCGTGGAGACGGTCATCCCGACCGAAGTGTGGCGCAACCAGCTGCCGGCCATCCCCGCGGGGGACGGCCTCGTCCCGGCGCAGGGCGAAATCGCCGGCTGGCGTTATTCGCTTGCGAACCCCGAGCTCCAGCGCCTCAGCCTGCAGGCCGACCCTGGCTCGGGGCAGCGGCAACTTGTCGTCCACAACGACAAGCGGTTGAAGTTTGTTCTTGAAGCACCCGAATGGCTGCCCAACGGCTTTGCGGACGGCTACCGGGCGAGGGTGGAGGTGCAGGCGCAGCGCAGCGCGGACTTCAGCGGAAGCGCGGCGATGAAAGTTGTCGCGAACCGCTTGCAGCCGGATGAGAAGGTCTTGCTCGACGCCGAGCTGAACCTTTCGAAGCCGGGTATGCAGCCGACCTCGCGGAGGATGAAGAAGAGCGACGCTTTCCGGCTCGGTCCGCAGACCGGGCGGATATCCTTTTTGATCGAAGCCGAATTTTCGGGAACGCTCACGCTCGCCGACCTTAAACTTGACGTACTCGAGTGACGGCGGCGGATATGGAATAGCAGGACAAAGTATGAAACTCAAGCCAGGCGAACTTAAAATCACGGATATGCGCTTTGCCGACATCGACGGCGCACCGAAGCGCTGCACGCTCATGAAGCTCTACACCAACCAGGAGGGGCTTGTGGGCTATGGCGAGGTGCGCGATGCGTCGTCCCGCACCTACGCGGCAATGCTCAAGAGCCGCATCCTCGGCGCGAATCCGCTCGACGTGGACAAGATCTTCCGGCGCGTCAAGCAGTTCGGTGGCGATTCGCGCCAGGCGGGCGGCGTCTGCGCCGTTGAGCTTGCCTGCTGGGACATCGCGGGCAAATATTGGGGCGTGCCCGTCTGGCAGCTCCTGGGCGGGAAGTTCCGCGACAAGATCCGCTGCTACTGCGACACCGACTCCGAGGGTGGCGGGCGCGACATGGGCAAGGCTCTCAAGGAGCGCATGGCCCGGGGCTTTACCTTCCTCAAGATGGACCTGGGCATCGAACTCCTGATGAAGGTGCCGGGTGCGCTTTCGGCGCCGCTGGGTTTCCTTGACAAGATGAAGGAGTACAAGCACACCGTCTTCGCGACGCCGCACGGCTCCATCGACCCGCGGGCGATGCGGGGCGAAGCCTACGACCTCTTCAACACCGAGCATTTCTTCACCGGCATCCACATCACCGAAAAGGGCCTCGATTTCCTCGAGAAGTACATGGCGGACGTCCGCGCCGAAGTCGGCGACGAAGTGCCGATCGCCATCGACCACCTCGGGCACATCCCGCTGGAGGACTGCATCGCGTTGGCACGCCGCCTCGAGAAGTTCCATCTCTCCTGGATGGAGGATGCCGTCCCGTGGCAGAAAACCGAGATGTGGAAGCAGCTCCACGCCGCGACGACGGTGCCGCTCGGCACGGGCGAGGACATTTACCTCAAGGAAAATTTCAAGCCGCTCCTTGAATCGGGGGCGTTGGCCGTCGTCCACCCCGACCTGCTCACCGCGGGCGGCATTCTTGAGACGAAGAAGATTGGCGACATGGCCGAGGACTACGGCGTCCAGATGAACCTTCACATGGCGGAAAGTCCCGTGGCGTGCATGGCCGCGGTGCATGTGGCCGCCGCGACGCGCAACTTCATGTCGCTCGAACTGCATTCCGTCGACGTCCCCTGGTGGGGTGACCTCGTCGTGCCGGCGCTCCGCTACGACGGCGGTTACATCCAGGTGCCGGACGCCCCAGGCCTCGGCATCGAGGCGCTAAACGAGGATCTCATCCGCGAGCACTTGCACGAAGACTTCCCCGAGGCCTGGGCCCCGACTTCGGAGTGGGACAAGGAGTGGGCCAACGACCGCCGCTGGAGCTGAGGCCCCGGCTGCCGCAATCCCGGAAGCAATCTGGAACATTAGAAAGGAAATCGACATGCCGTCACTTGCCGACATGCGCCAGAAGGCGCAGGAAGCCGGGCTCATGAAGCTCGACAAGCTCATCAAGGTCCGCCAGCACATCCCGACCAACGAGATTCCCATCCCGATCAAGGAGCTGTGCGAACGCTACGAGCGCCTCTACACGGGCTGCATCAACGACGTGCTGCGCGAGTGCTGCCTGCTCAACCAGAATTTGCCGAGCGACATCATGCCGCTCCGCGACGAGATGACCGTCTGCGGCGAGGCCTTCACGGTGAAGTCCGCCCCCAATGTCATGATCGAGGGCGAGATGACCTTCCGCGCGCAGATGCTCGACGACTTCAAGCCGGAAGGCGTTGTCGTCTGGGATACGTCGGAGGATGTCGAGGCGTCGCTCTGGGGCGGCGTGATGACCGCGACGGCCAAGACGAAAGGCATCCGCGGCGCCGTCATCGCGGGCGGCATCCGCGACACGAAGCAAATCCTCGAGCAGAACTTCCCGGTCTTCTACAAGTACCGCACATCCAATGGCTCGCTCGGCCGCTGCATGATCACGCACTACCAGGTGCCCGTCCGCATTGGCAAGGTCACGGTGCGCCCGGGCGACATCATCTTCGGCGACATCGACGGCGTGTTGTGCATTCCGCGCGAAATCGCCTACGACGTCCTGCTCCGCGCCGAAGGCATCGAGAAGAACGAGATCGACATCTTCTCCTGGGTGCACCAGGGCGACACGATCTCCGAGATCATCGCCAAGGGCGGCTATTTTTGATCGGGACGGTTGCAAGAAATGGAAAATCCCTTTGACCTCACGGGCCGCACGGCTCTTGTGACGGGTTCCTCGCGCGGCATTGGCAAGGCCATTGCCTTTGCCTTGGGCGGCGCGGGTGCTAAAGTCGTCTTCCACGGCACGGGCGACACGCCCGCCTTGCGCAAGACGCTGGAGGAGGCCGCCGCGGCGGGTTTCGCGCACGACGTCGTCTACGGCGACATCGGCAATTCCGAGGAACTCAAGGCGGTCGCCGAGGCCGGTGCCGGCGCGGACATCCTCGTGCTCAACGCCTCCGTGCAGTCCTACGGCCGCATTGGCGACTTCGACGAGGCGGAATTCGACCGCATGGCCCGCACCAACCTCCGCTCGTCGTTCCAGCTCGTCGGAGCCCTTGCGCCGAAGATGGCGGCGCGCGGCTGGGGCCGGGTGATCTTCATCGGCAGCGTCAACCAGGCGCACCCCGCGCCGCGGTTGGCGATCTACGCCTCGACCAAGGCGGCGTGCCGGGCGCTGGCGCTCACCGCGGCCAAGGAGTATGCGTCTGGCGGCGTGACCGTCAACACGGTCACGCCGGGCGTCATCGCGACTGACCGCAACGCCAAGGCACTTTCCGACGGGGCTTTTGCCTCGGCGCTTCTCGGGGAAATCCCCGCCGGACGTTTCGGCACCGCGGGGGACTGCGCCGGAATTGTGCTGGCGCTTGCTTCCGAGGCGTGCGCGTATATCACAGGCGCCGACATCCTCGTGGATGGCGGCATGAGTCTTTAACCACGGTTTTGAAAGGAGAGGGAAATGTCCAGCAAGGAAAACAAGGCAATGTCGAAAGGCTACTGGGAGCGTTGGAACGCGGATGTCCAGGCCCGCATTGACGCCGACATCGAGAAGAACCGCAAGGCGGACGCCACCGTCAAGCTTGGCGCACCCGCCGGCGCAAAGGTCAAGGTCGAGCAAATCCGGCATTCGTTCGTCTTCGGGGCGCACATCTTCAACTACGACCAGCTCGGCACCGACGAGCGGAATGAAAAGTACAAGGCGCTCTACGGCAATGACGGACTCTTCAACTCCGCCACCGTCGCCTTCTACTGGAAGACGCTCGAACCAACCGAGGGCAGACCCCGCTTCGCGGCGGAATACCGCGACACGGCCGCCTACTGGAACACGGTCAAGGAGCCCAAGCGCGAACCGCACTGGCGGCGTCCGGCGCCCGATCCCGTTGTCGATTTCTGCGCCTCGAAGGGCATCCGCATCCACGGCCACCCGCTCGTCTGGGGCAACTACAAGTGGCATTTCCCCGGCTGGGTCAACGACAAGCTCCCGAAGGAGTGGCGCGACAAGATGCCGTGCGACTGGGCGAAGGATTGGAGCCCCGTTGCCGAAATCTTCAACAACGACAACTTCACGGCGGAGCAGATCGGGAAGCTGCTGCCCGGCTTCGCGACCGACCTTGAAGTCACCATGGCCAGGCGCATCGCTGAAATCGCCTTCCGATATGGCGGGCGCGTCCACAGCTGGGACGTCTGCAATGAGTCGGCGACGGACTTCGACCAGGGTCGCATGGTGCCCGACGCGCCGATCTGCAAGAGCGTCTACGGCCTTATGCCGGGCGATTACACCTACCGCGCCTTCAAACTGGCGGACTCCCTGCTGCCCAAGTGCGCGAAGCTCAATATCAACGACTACTTCCTCCAGCAGGGCTACGTCAACCAGATCGCCGATCTCCGCGGGCGGGGCTGCAAGATCGACATCATGGGTGCGCAGATGCACCGCTTCAATCCGCAACAGTGCCTCGACATTGCCGACGGTGTCACGGACGACCTCTCGCCGAAGTCGGAGTGGGCCAAGATGAAACTTCTCTCCAAGGCGAACCTTCCCATTCACCTTTCCGAGATCACGATCACCGCGCCCAACAACGATGCGCGCGGGCAGGAGATTCAGGCAACTATCGCGCGAAACCTCTATCGCCTGTGGTTCTCGACGAAGAACATGATGGGCATCACCTGGTGGAATGTCGTGGACGACTGCGGTGCGCCGGGCGAGCCATCGGTTTCGGGGCTGTTCTCGCGCGATATGCAGCCCAAGCCTGCCTACCACGCGCTCGACGACCTCGTGAACGGCGAGTGGAAGACGCGGCTTGAAACAAAGGCGGGCAAGGATGGTTCGGTCAGTTTCCGCGGCTTCCGCGGTCTTTACCGCGCCACCTGGACGGATGCGGCGGGCAAGAAGGCAAGTGCCGAGTTCAATGTCGAGTAGCATCCGTATTGCCGCGAAACTTGAAAAATCCATGCCGTTTATGGTAGGATATTTAGCAAGGTTTCTACAATTTAGGAAGGAAAAAATTATGAATTTCTCTGGTAAGCTTTGGCTTTCCGCCGCCGCCGTTTGCGCGGTGGCTTTGGTTGGTTGCGGCAAGGACAAGGAAGAGCCGCAGGTTGCCGCCCCGGCAGCAGGGGAGGCTCCTGTCGTTGAAGAAGTTGCGCCCGCCGCCGACGTGGCCGAGGAGGAGGCCGTCGCGGACGAGCCCGAAGCTCCCGCGCCTGAATTTGCCGACGACGACGTCCTTGTCGAGGCTTACGGTGCCAAGCTCACGTACGCCGATGCAACCAAAATCATGAAGCGCATGATGAAGGCGCAGGGCGTCCCCGAAGAGCAGGTCGACAAGATTCTCCCGCAGATGGCCGGGCGCGCGATTCCGCAGCTTTGCGAGCAGTTCGTCGTCACGGCGGCCCTCAAGGACGCCGCCAAGAAGGCTGGCTTCAAGTGCGAGGATGCCGATGTCCAGGGCGTCTTCAGCAACATGACGGAGCGCCTGCCTGCGGGCAAGACGCTTGACGAGGCCCTTGAAATGATGGGGACGTCGCGCGAGGAGGCGGCCAAGGAGATTGCCGAGGGCGTTCCCGTGACGAAGCTCTTCGAGAGCCTTTGCAAGGGGTCC
Organism: Kiritimatiellia bacterium; assembly: GCA_045627605.1. Taxonomy (GTDB): domain Bacteria; phylum Verrucomicrobiota; class Kiritimatiellia; order RFP12; family JAAYLN01; genus RGIG5952. Next base: position 46,303 of record JAZQOA010000002.1, read on the forward strand.
GAGGCTTCCGACGAAGCCGTCGCAAAGTTCTACGAGGAGCATCCCGAATATTTCGAGACGCCCGAGCAAGTTCGCGCCAGCCACATCCTCGTTTCGGTCGCCGACAAGACCAATGAGACGGCCAAGGCCGAGGCCCGCGCCAAGATCGAGGGGCTTCTCAAGCAGGTTCGCGAGGGGGCTGATTTCGCGGAACTCGCCAAGGCCAACTCCGATTGCCCGAGCAAGGAGCGCGGTGGCGACCTCGGCATGTTTGGCCATGGCCAGATGGTGCCCGAGTTCGACAAGGCGGCCTTCGCCCTTGCGACCAACGAGGTGAGCGATGTTGTCGAGACGTCCTTCGGCTTCCACATCATCAAGCTTACCGAGCGCCAGGAGGCTGGCAAGATGCCTTTCGACGAGGTCGCGCCCATGATCAGGAAGAACCTCGACTCACAGGCCAAGAACGAGATTGTCGAGGGCTATGTCGAGAGCCTCACCAAGAAGCTCGAATACAAGGCCAACGACAAGCTTTCGCTCTTCCCGAAGGACGACGAGGAGATGCCCGAGGCGGCCCCTGCGGCAGAAGAGGCTGCACCGGCTGTTGAGTCGGCCCCGGCCGAAGTCCCTGCTGCAGAGGCCGCACCTGTCGCGGCACCCGCCGCCGAGGCTGCGCCCGCGCCTGTTGCCGAATAGGCAGTTGCCTATAATCAAGCCCACAAGCGCCGGCCGGAAT
>JAZQOA010000003.1:0-26102 GCA_045627605.1 Kiritimatiellia bacterium
GGCTTCTGAAAAGCGCCCCCCTCCCCGCCGGCATCGTTCTTCTCGATTCTTCAACCGGCAGCGGCCCCGCCGAAATGCTCGACGCCCTTCCCGCCGGCGGGAACCTTCTGCTGGTCACGCATGTTCCGCCACCATCCTGGAACGGCGATTCAAGGGAGGCGTGGCTTGCGGCACGGCGGCGCGGCGCAATCGCGCTGACAGTCGCCGGCCACCTGCACAAGGACATGGAATCGGACGGCCTCCGCCTCGTCCGCGGACTCGACCCCGACAAGGCTCTTGGCGGACCGCCCTCCTTCCCCGTCCTTGAGGACGGCCCGGACGGCTGGCGCATTTCCCAAACCTGCGTCCTGCCCGGCATCGATCCCGGCGAATGGTCCGCCGACTTCCGGCGCGCCTTCCGCGAGGATCTTGGATTCTCCACGATGTACGATCCGCTGGGCGGCCTCGATTTCGCCATCCGCAACAACGTGCCGAACGTGGAAGTCCGCGACGCCTCCTGGCGTCCGGAAGACTTCCGCCGCCTCCGCGAAAAAATCGGAGACTGGCGCAAGGCTGGCGGACGCATTCTCTCCACGCACCTGCCGGCGCTCCACTTTGAAAACGGGGAATGCAGCGGCATCGGCCGCCTCGCGGACGCCTGCCGCGCCGCCCTCGACATGGGGTGCGACCGCGGCACGCTCCACGTCCCCGAAATCAAGGTCGGCGAGTACGACGCCAACCTGGAGCTTGTCCGCGACGCCTTCGCGAAGGCGCTCGCGCCCGTCGCCGGCACGGCTTTCAAAATCGGCGTCGAGAACATGCACATGGCGCCGCGCGGCGAAACGGCGACGGAAAGAAGCTTCGGCTACACCCCCGGGGAATGCCAAAGGCAAGTCGCCCTTCTCCGCTCGATCGGCGGCCTCGACGCGGGCTACCACATCGACATCGGCCACGCGCGCAACAACGCGCCCTTCGACCACCCATGGCCGGTCAGCTCCTGGTACCAGCTCCTCGGCGCGGAATGCAACGGCATGCACATCCACCAGGTCACGATGAAGCCCGACGGCGCCATCGCCAACCACAAGGCGCTGACCGGGTGCTTCGACCCGCTCATCTCCTTGTCGTCGCTTATCCTGGCGAGACGCGAGGGCTTGCTTCCCCGCGTCCCGATGTTCCTCGAGATCCGCGACAACCTCGGGCCCGACTGCTACCTCGCCCTGTCGCGCCTTTAGCGAAAAGCCGGCGGCGTCCAAAGCCACGCCAGTCAAAAAAAGAGCCGCGCAAATGCGCGGCTCTTTTTGCATCCGTTGCAGATGCGGTGCCTGCTTGCCCTTCCCGGATTTGTGTCATTCGGGGAAGAAGGCGATCTTGGGGCCCTGCAAGGGGATGTTCATCTCCATCGCCTCGTTCATCTTGTCGATCGGGTAGCGGTGCGTGAGCAGGTCCGTGACGGGCAAGCCGCGCTCCTGCGCCTCCTTGAGGAACGAGAACGACTGCACCCAGTCCTTGGCCTGGTAGGTCCAGGAACCGATGGCCTTGACCTCCTTGTTGCACATGTCGAGGTGCGGGTTGTAGGTGGTGTCGCCGTTGTTGGTGAAGAAACCGAGTTCGCAGAAGCTGCCCCCGCGGCGGACGTAGCTCCAGGCCTTCGAGGCCGCCCTGGGCGAGCCCGTGCACTGGAAGAGCATCTCCGCCCCGAGGCCGCCCGAAATGGCCTTGACCTGCTCCGTGGCGTCCGGCGCGAGGCCATTGACCGTGTAGGCGGCGCCCAGGCGCCTGGCCATGGCGAGGCGCTTCTCGTCGCCGTCGCAGGCGATGATGTTGCGGACGCCCAGGCAGCGGACCATCGCGAGGAGCAGGAGCCCGATCGGGCCGCATCCCTGCACGAGCACGTAGGAGTCGAACTTGAAGTCGAAGATTTTCTTGGCCTGCTCGACGGCGTGCACGATGACGGCCGCGGGCTCGATAAGGACGCGGAGATCGCGGTCCATGTCCGAGACATTGAAGACCACGCCGCCCGCATTGACCTTCATGTACTCGCCGAACCAGCCGTTGAGGTAGTGGTCTTCTCCGGGCATGAGGCCGAAGATTTCGCCCCCCTCGCAGAGGTGGACGATTTCAGGCGAGAACTTGCAGGTGTCGCACTTGCCGCAGGGCTTGAGACCGGTCACGATCTTGTCGCCGACCTTGAGGGACTTGCCCGTGTAGTCTTTCGTGACGTTCTTGCCGAGCTTGACGATTTCGCCGGTGCCTTCGTGGCCGAGCTGCACCGGGCAGTATTTGAACGGGTCGCCCTTGAACTCGTGGACGTCGGTTCCGCAAATGCCCACGCCTTCGACCTTGACGAGGATTTCGTCGTCGCCGATTTCGGGAATCGGGACCTCGTGCACCACCATCTTGCGGGGGGCTTCAAGCACGGCGATCTTCGCCGTCTTCGGAATGTCTGCCATTGTGTCTTCTCCTTGTTGCTTGGTGTTGCGCGGCCTGCGCCGCGGGAAAACGCGCTACATGCTCAGGCGTCCGCCATCGATCACGTGGTTGGTGCCGGTGACGAACGCGGCCTTGTCGGAGCAGAGGTAAAGCATGAAATCGACAATTTCGATCGGCTCGGCGGCCCGGCCGATGAGCGTCGGCATCCCGGCCATGGCGGGCCGCGTCAGCACGGGGCCGGGGGAAACGCAAACCGCGCGCACGCCGTGCTTGGCCCCGGCCTTGGCAAGGCCCTTCACGAAGTTGAAGAGGCCGCTCTTCGCCGTGCCGTACATCGAGCCGCAACCATCGCCCTCGAAGCCCGTGACCGAGCCGGTCAGCAAAATGACGCCGCGCTGCTGCTTCACCATCTGGGGCATGCAGGCGCGGGCGAAGTAAACGGGGCCCTTGAGATTGACGTCGAGTCCCCAGTCAATCACGTCGACGGGTTGCTCGTAGAAGGGCTTGTAGCTCTGGCAGCAGCGCGCCTCGTTGCCGCCGGCGATGCAAAGCAGGTAGTCGAGGCTGCCATAGGTCTCGACCGCCATGGCCGCGGCCTTCTCGGCGTCCGCGAACTTGCGGACGTCCGTCACAAGCGCCGTCGCCTTGCCGCCGGCCGCGCGGATTTCCCCGGCGGCCTTTTCGACGGCCTCGGCGTTGATGTCGCACATCAGCACCGAAGCGCCGGCCTTGGCGAGTTCCCTGGAAGCCAAAAGCGCCATCCCCGACCCTGCGCCGGTAATGACCGCGGTTTTGCCGCTGAAGCAATCGTAATCACCCATTTTCAAATCCTCCGATTTAAGATTCACACCCTTGCGAAACGCCCCGGTATCTTACGCCGCCTATGCAAACTTCTGCCAGTAGCCGACAATCAGGATTGCCGCCAAAATCACCGGCAGGATCCACGTGAGGTAGAAGCGCGCCCACTGGGGGAACTTGGCGCCGGCACCCTGGTCCGCTTCGGCCGTGAAGTTTTTCCAGCCCCAGCCGTAGCGGTTGCAGCAGAAGAGGCAGAAGATCAGCGAGCCTATTGGGAGAAGCGTGTTGGAGATGATGAAGTCTTCGCAGTCGAGAACGCCGCCGATGTGCGGGACGTTGAACGACTTCCAGATGTTAAAGCCGAAAATGCACGGGAGCGTCAGCAGCGTCAGGAAGACGAAGTTGAAAAGCGTCGACTTCCGGCGCGACCAGCCGAAGCCGTCCATGAAGTAGGCGATGCAATTTTCGACGACCGCGATGACCGTCGTCAGGGCCGCGGCGCTCATAAAGGTGAAGAAAAGAGCGCCGAAAACACGCCCCGCCAGCGGCGACATGTTGTTGAAGACGTTGGGAAGCGTGGCGAAAATCAACCCGGGGCCGGCGTCGGGGTTGATCCCGAAGGCAAAGCACGCCGGGAAGATGACGAGCCCCGCTGTCAGCGCGACGAAGGTGTCGAGCCCGACGACAATGGCGGACTCCGTCGTAAGCGTCCGCTTCTTGTCGAGGTAGCTGCCGAAGATGCACATGGCGCCGACACCGATCGAAAGGGTGAAGAAGGCCTGGTTCATCGCGTCGTTGACAAGCGGCCAGAAACCCGCCGCCTTGGCGCGGGCGAAATCGGGAAGGAGGTAGAAGCGGAGCCCCTCGACCGCCCCGGGAAGAGTAATCGCATAGGCCGCGAGCGAAACCATGATGAGGAGAAGTCCCGCCATCATATACTTCGTCACGCGCTCGACGCCTTTTTTGACCCCAAGGGAACAGACGCCGAAGCCAATCACGGATGTGACCACCGCCCAGAAAGCCATCTCAAGCGGACTGGCCAGCATGGAGCCGAAAAGATTGCCGACATACGCCTGGACATCTGCCGTTCCCGCCGGGGCGATCATCTTCCCGGAAAAGCCCTTGGCCATGTAGTTGAGCATCCAGCCGGCGACGGGGATGTAGAACATCATGAGGAAGTAGCCGCCGGCAATCGAGAACCAGCCGAAGGCATGCCACTTGGTCCCGGCGGGTTCAAGCACGTGGAAGGCCCGGCCCATGTTGAGACGGGAGCCGCGCCCCACCGAGAACTCCATGATGAGCACGGGGAGTCCCATCGCCACGAGGAAGACGAGGTAGGCGATCAGAAACACCGCGCCCCCGTACTTGCCGGTGATGAAAGGAAAGCGCCAGACGTTCCCAAGGCCGATGGCGCAACCGGCCGAAAGCAAGAGGAAACCCAGGCGGCTCCCAAGCGATTCTCTTTTTCTGTCGTTCATAGCGGATTCCATTATACCAAACCGGGCAATTCTTTTCGGACGCGCTCCATCGCCTCCTCGATGCCGCACTTGATCGTCGCGCCGGCGGCGAGACGATGCCCGCCGCCGCCGAACCGTTCGGCAAGCGCCGAGGCGCTCAGCGGCTCGCGGGCGCGGATGCTCAGGTGGGTGGCGTCATCATAGGACTTGCTGCGGTAGAAGAAAATGGCGAGCGACGCGCCGCGCACGGCGCGGGGGATGTTGACGAACTCTTCGCTGTCGGCCTTCCTGCAGCCCGTGGCAAGGTAGTCGGGGACGTCGAGATGGATGACCGCGACCTTGCCGTCCATCCAGGTCTCAAGCGAGGCGTAGGCGCGCGCCCGGAGCCGGAGGGCGCGCAATTCCATCCGCGAGAAGATCTCGTCATTGAGAAAATCCTGGCGGACGCCCCTCCGCAACAGGTCGGCGCCGCACTCAAGCGTCGACGGATGCGTGCAGGAATAGGAAAAACGCCCCGTATCGGTGACAATGGCGACCCAAAGCGCCTCGGCGGCAGACTGGTCGATCTCCCAGTCCGCCGCGCGGGCGATGCGCCAGACGAGCTCGCCGGTCGATGAGGCGTCAGCCACCACGTAGTTGACCTTTCCAAAGCCGTCGTTGCTTTCGTGGTGGTCGATGTTGAGGACGTTCAGTCCGTCCAGCTTGTCGCGGAAGCCCGGCACGGAAATCCGCGCCGGCGTGGCGCAGTCCAGGCAAACAAGGAGCCCCGGCGCGAGATCGGCGGCGTCGGGATCGGAAAAAAGCTCCGTGCCAGACATCACAGCCGGAGCCCCCAGGTCGGACCGCCGCACATAGACCTTCGCCCTCTTGCCGAGCTTCCCGAGCATCAGGCCCAGGGCGAGGGACGATCCCGAGGCATCGCCGTCCGGGCCCACATGCGTGACGACGGCGATGTCGTCCGCCGCCATAATCGTCTCGATAACCTTCTCTATGCTGTCGTTTTGCATGTTCAACCTGCGACTCGGCCTTGCGCTTCCATCCGGATTCGTCCGGAACCTGAAATACCGCCGGGAACCCCCTTTGCGCCAAGGCGGCTTTGTCGATAAGGCATTATACCAAATTCCAGGCGTCCGTGGACAAACGTTATCAAAAGCCTACCCGGAAGGAAAAGAACACATCGACCACCGCGCCCCTTCCCCGTCCCTGCCAGAACTTCAAGAGGCTATTCCGACTGCGCCTTGAGCAGGCCGGCGAAAACACCGTTCCGGAGGGAGAGGTCGCGGTAGGTTCCCTCCTCCACGATTCGCCCGTGGTCGAAAACGAGAATGCGGTCGACGTTGCGAACCGTAGACAGGCGGTGCGCGACAATGACGACGGTATGCCGTTCCATCAGTTTCTCGACCGACTGCTGGATGAGCCGCTCGGACTTGTTGTCAAGGGCGCTGGTGGCTTCGTCGAAGACGAGGATGTCGGGGTTTTTCAAAACGGCGCGCGCGATTGCCACGCGCTGTTTCTGCCCCCCCGAAAGCGACATCGCGCCGCTCCCGATGATTGTGTCGGCCCCGCTCGGCATGTCCGCGAGGAAGTCCGTGACATGCGCGACATCCATCGCCCGGCGCACCTCGTCAGGCGAGGCGTCGGGACGCGTGATCTTCACGTTGTCCGCGATGCTGCCGTAGAAGATGAAGGGATCCTGCGGCACGATCCCGATTGAACGGCGGAGGTCGCGCGTCGAATAGTTGCGGACGTTCACGCCGTGGACCTTCACCTCGCCGCCGTCCGTGTCGTAGAGGCGCATGACGAGTTTCGTGAAGGTACTCTTGCCGCTGCCGCTTTCGCCGACGAGCCCGATGCTCTCCCCGTACTTCACGCTGCAGCTGAAGTCGGAGAAGACCGGCTGCGAGCCGTACGCAAAATCAACGTGGATGAATTCAATGCAGGGTTTCCCGGCGCTAATCGCCGCGCCTTCCTCGTGTGAAACCGTGTGCAGGTCGCGGTACTTGATTTCGGGCGTGCTGGTCGCCTCCTCCATCGTCGCGACTATCTTCTCAAGCGAGGCCTCGGCGGTGCTGCGCACGAACGAGAGCCCGAACCAGCTGTTGAGAATCCCGAGGATCGACGTCATGCTGGCGAGAAAGGCGTAGAGCTCGCCGGTCGAGAGCCTGCCGCCGGGGATGTCCTCGCCCCAGATGCAGAACGCCGCCCCCACGACGTAGATCACCGCCGTCCCCAGGTACTGGACGTATTCGGGCTTGAGCGAGGAGATGGTTGACGTCCGGCTGAAGCGGAACCCCTTGTCGCGGTAGTCGCCGAGGCGGGCGCGCAGGTTGGCGATCATTTCGTCCTCGATCGAATAGACCTTGACCGCGTTCACGCCGTTGAGGACGTCGGAGATGTACTTGCTGGTCGCCCGCTCCGAATCCAGGTATTCGCCCGCCGCCTTCCTGACCTTTCTCCGGCAGTAGCAGGTGATCAGCGTCATCACCAGCGCCACCGCGACCATGAGAAGCGTCAGCGCCCAGTTGAAGCTTGAAAGCGCCGCCAGGGAAATCGCGAAGGCGACGATCTGGTACGGGATGCACATGATGACCTGGTTCATGTACGTGCGGATATTCGTCATGGGCGAACCCAGCACGCAGTTGTAGAGTTCGCCGGGCGAGTTCTTCGCGTAGAAGCGCATGCACTTGTGCTGGATCGAGGCGAAGACGTCCGCCCTCAGCCTGAACATCGCGTTCTCCATCGACTTCAGAAGATCGACGTAGCCCACGCGCCACGACAGGACGCGCAGCGTCGAAATCGCGACATAGACGAGGCTCATCAGCAGGCAGTAGCGGAACGCCTCTCCCTTCGTCCCCCAGTCGCCGCAAATGCCATTGTCCACGATGTACTTGATGACGAGAGGCTGTGCCGCGAGGCACGCGCCCGTGAGCGCCGAACATGCCATCGCGACAACAAGCAACCCACGGTAATGGCGCAGGTAGCGGAAGAGGAAACGCCACATTTGCAGGCCTCGGACCTCCGTTTTGGAAGGGTTCCGCCTTGCCTTGGACGATGCGGGCAGATCAGGTTTTGAACTTGAAAAACGCATGGCTTGGAAGCGTTTTGATTTCCGACCAAAAAAACTGATTTTACAACGTCTGCCGCCTTCCGGCAAGTCCGCCATGATCCGCGAAATGCCACCCGCAAAATGCCGCCCCCATGATCTTGCCCCTCCCTTTTCCAAGCGGATGCCAGCGGTTTCCCACTCTGAACTCTGAACCCAGAACTCTCAACTGCGCCTCTGGCGCGTCACTTCTACCGGCCCCCATTCCCGAAATCCGCCAGCGCGGCATCCGCCATGCCCAGCGTCGTCTCTGAAAAACGCAGCGGCCGCGTCTGGCGGAAGACCTCGTGCGCGACATCCCCGTCGCCCGGGTTGTCGAAGACGACGATGTCGTAGAAGTGCTCTCCGATGTCCGTGACGCGCCCGGTGCAGTCGGCGGGAATCACGCAGGGATCGTGGTGGGCGAAGAAGGGCGTGCGGAGAAGCGTCAGGCGCAACGTGCCATCGGGCTGGAGATCGGCCCCGAAGACATCGGCCGAGACAACCGCGATTTCGTGGTTGACGCCGACAAGCCGGCAGAAATTGAAGACCGGGTATTCCTCGCCGTCGGCCTTGCGCGGGAGCGGTCCGCCGGGGACGCCGTCGATGCGCTCGCGCACGGCGAAACCAGGACGAAGCGAGAGCTTGACGATTTCGCGCGGCGTCACCCAATTGAGGCGGAGAAGAAGACGAACGCCGCGCAGTCCGGCTTCGCGGCGAATGACGAGATCGGCGGAATTGCCTTCGGCATCGCGAAAACGCAGGAGGTCTTCCGCGACAAGCGGGCCGTCGAGAAGGCGCACCGCAGGTCCCGCCGCCACAAGCGAATGATCGCATTGGGCGGGGTAGCTGTTCGCGCGGTGGCTCCACGTGTCCGTGGCGTCATGGATCACGTCGAAGCTGAAGTCCGGGGAAAACGTCGACTTGCGGCCGCGAATTTTTGCTGCGCGCGCAGGCGAGTCCAAACGCAGGTAGACGATTTTGCGTCCCCTGGCCCTGATTCGCACGGGGAACGCGAGCCGAAGCCTCCCGCAGACCTGGCTTTCCACCGGCAGGACCTGGAACGGGATCGGCGTCCCATCCTTCTCCTCCAGGCTGAAGGCGTCAGCTCTATTGCCGGAAGGACCGAAAAGAATCCAAGGCTCGAACTCGGCAAGCCCGACGTAGGCTTCGCCGCCGAAGTTGTCGATTGCGATTTGCTGGCGCGCATCGGGCGGGAGACGGCGGTTTTTCCGCTGGACGGCGGCGAGCTCGGCCTCCCCGATGGCGGTACGCGCCGCACCGAGGCGGGCGAGAATCCCCGGGTAGGCAGAGGCGATGCAGGTGCCGGCGAGGACATCGTGGAACGTTGCGAAGAGAAGTTCGCGGGCGTGTCTTTCGCGGTCTTTGCGCGGAAGCAGCGCGGCACTACGCCAAAGCACGTTCTCCGTCTGTCGAACCGCCCGCTTAATGGGCGAATAGGCCGTGTAGCACCCGATGGCGTGGTGTTGGAGTTCGCCTTCGACGACCGGGAGGGAGGCGATGTCGGCGTCCTCGCGGACGGCGTCGAAAAAGGCGTCGGGATGACTGAAGCGCACCTCGACGTCGGGCCGGTCGAACCTATGTTCAAGGAGGTATTCGATTTCGGCGCGGGCGGGACCGCCGCCATGGTCGCCGACACCGCAGAAAAAGAGCGCATGGCCGAGGGCGCGGTCGGCCTGGGCGACAACCCTGTCCATGACGTCGCCCAAGCCTATGGGCAGCGTGTTGTACTGGATGGGGATTCGCGCGGCCAGCAACTCCGCCCCCGAAGGCGAACGCCAGCGGAAAACCTCGCGTGGGAGCGCCTTTTCGTGGGGCTGCGGACGCATCATGATGTAGTTGCGGATCCCTGCGGAGGCGTAGAAATCCGGCAGATACGCGCCGTGGCCGAAGCTGTCGACGTTGTAGCCGGTCTTCACCTCGGCGCCGAACATCTCGCGGAAATACGCGCAACCATATTCGCCGTGCCTGCGGTAGGTTTCGGGAGACGCCAGATTGCAGTCGGGCTGAACGTGCCAGCCGCCAACGATGTGGAGGCGGCCGTCCGTCACGAACCTCCGCATCCGCCCGAATGTCGCGGGATCGTGCTTTTGCACGACCTGGTAGAACCACGACTCGCCGCGCGTCAAGTGCACCTCGGGATAGGCGTCGAGGATGTCGCAGGCCGTGCGCGCCGTGGCAAGGACGGCATCGACGCCCTGCTGAAGTCCCCAGAGCCAGATGGGGTCAAGGTGCGAGTTGAGAACGACGTGCAGGACCAGCTTTTTCATGGAGTCCTATTTGCAGAGACGGTCCTTAAGCCAGTTGCGGCGAAGTTCGTCAATCTCGTGCGCGATGCCGAGCCAGCGCGGAAGGGCCTTTTCAAAGACAAGGTTGACGTCGGCGTCGGTCATGTCGGGCTTGACCGTCTTGGCGTAGTCCTGGAGCTCCTTTTCAATCGGCTTGAGGACTTCGCCGTAGAATTCGGGATCGCCGATTTCGGCATCGGCCCACTTGTCGAAACGGTCGAGGCGGCCGAGTTGGCGCCAGCCCTTGACGGCGCGGTAGAGCATCCCGCGGCGGATGGCCGTGATGTCGTCCTTGCCGAGCTGCAGGACGAGGTCGCACCACTTGGAGGAGTTGTGGACGTTCTCGGAGCCGCCGAGGCTGAAGGGCCCCTTCGGGCCGAAGGCGAGGCACTCAAAACGCCATTTGGCACCGTCGACGGGCATCTTCTGGTAGAAGGTGTCCCACGCGAAGAAGAGGTGCTGGACATAGTCCGTGTCGGTGAATGACGACTCGAAGCGGAAGGCGTGTTTGTCCTTGAGCCCCAGCATGTCGATGCACTTATGGTCCTTGCAGTTGTACTTCGTCTGGTAGGCGAAGTCGATGCCCTTGCGGGGATTGGAACCGAAGCAGATGTACGGCTCGTACTTGCCGGGCGCGAAGTACATTTCCGTGCCGATGCCGCCGGCAAAGCCGTTCTGGACGGCGCGGGCGGCGGGATCCTCGACATGAAGGAAGATGTGGAGGCCGTTGACGTCGCTGACCGCCGAAATCTCCATCTGGGCGTCGGCCGAGTCACGCTCGGTCTTTTCGACGGCCTTGCGCCCGGTGGCGACGTCGGTTTCAAGGGCGTCGAGGTTCGCGCCGAACTTGCGGTCGCAAATCTGCGGGTCGAGCTTGTCGAAGATTTTGCGCCAGTCGGCGATGGACTCGATCGGCGTCTTGGTGTACGGGACTTTCATCGCGCGCTGGCCGAAATCGACGAAGTACGAGGCGTGTTTCGCGGTCAGCCTTTCGGCGGCGTCGTTGATCTCCCAGACGAGGGCGTTGCGCGCGGCGTAGAGGACAAGGGCGATCTCATCCTTGCGCTCAAGCTTCGCGCCGGCGATGACCTTTTCGGGATCGCCGCCCGTGAGGAGCGCCTTGGAGACCTCGAACTTCGCCTTGTCGAGCGGGGAGAGCGTGTCGCGGACAAGGTTCGTCGCGATGACGGCAAGAGCATCGTCCTTGCGGCCGTCCGCCGCAAGCGAGAAGAGACGGATGCGCTGGTGGCGCGGATCGGAAAGGTGCCTCGTCCCCGCGAAGGCGCCGAAGATCGCCTCGACGCCCTTCCAGTCGGCGTGCCAGTAGAAGTTGTTGATCGGGCCGTCCAGCGGATAGGAGAGGTTGAGCTTCGCGCGGTCGATGTCCTTCAGCGCGTCGAAGGCCGCCGCGGTGTCGGGCGTGAGCGATCCGGCAAACCAGCCGAGGGCGATGGAGGCGCGGGTGTTGATGTCGTTTGTGGTGGCCTTGACATAGTCCATCGCGATTTTCTTCGTGCGTTCATTGACGCGCGAGGCGCTCTTCCAGACCTCGAAGCGCATGCCGGGATTGGCGATCATGTCCGCGATCGCATCGGCCCGTTCGTACTGCCCGTCGGCCTCGGCGAGGGCGTATGCCTTGCGGGCGACCGCATTGGGGTCGAGCGGCGCGGCGATTTCAATTTCCTTCCAGGCGTCCTCGAAGCGGTCCTGCCAGCGGAAGACGTCCGCGAGGGCGAGATGGCCGCGCGCCTCGTCGGAAGGCGAATGACTTCCCTTGCCGCCGAGCGCCGTGCGGATGACCTTCTCGGCGTCGGCCCAGCACTTCTCGCCCGCGTAGTATTCGGCGAGGAAACCGGCGAGGTCGATCTTCTGCGGATAATCGACTTCGGGGTCGTCGAGACCGCGCCTGGCGACGGACGGAATGCGCTGCTCGAGGTTGATGTTCCAGCGCGCGAGTCCGGTCCAGCCCGGACGGCGGCACTGCCCGATGATCATCTTGTCGATGTAGGCGCGGGTGTAGGCGTTGGTCGCGAACTCCGGGTCGGCGCGCATCTTTTCAAGTTCGTCGATGATTTTTTCGCAGGAGAGTTTCTGCTTGACGAACTCGTCCCTGGCCTTGTTGGCCTTCTGCCAGGGCTTTTCCGCGGCAAACGCGCAGGAAAGGGCTGCGAAAGAGAGGAAAAGGCAAAACTGTTTTTTCATTGGTGGTTCTCCTTGGTTTCGATTGCTGCCGGCAGCGGCCGATTGCAATCGGTCGGCAGCTATCGGTTGCTGTCGATCACGGGTGCGCCGAGCGCAATCAGCTTCTCGATATGGCGGATCATTTCAAGCCTCAGGGTCGTGAGGTCCATGTCGTCTCCGTCGGCGTCGGCGAGGAGCTGGAGCGCCTTTTTCGCGGCGTAGCGCTGGTCGGCCGTGCCCTTGACGAGCGGTTCGGCGAGCTGTTTCAGCTTCGTCGCGTAGCGGATGTCGTCAATGCCTTCGCGGAAGCCTTCCCACTGGAGCGTATCGACGCAGCCGTTGCCCGTGCCGTAAACGAACATCATCGGGCGGTAGAGGTCGTGGCCGATGTCGTTCCAGCCCTGGAGGTGATGGGCGTAGTTGAAGTCGCTGGAAAAACCGGCGCGGTAGGGGCCGAAGCCGTACTGGCGGCGGTTGAAGGCGGGGTTTTCGCTGCCGACGTGCTGGCTGGCGTACCAGCCGAAATAGCCGTCGCCGCCAAGCTGGTTGTACTTGAAGACCGGAGCGGAAGAACGTGAGTCGGGATTGTAGGGCGGCCACCAGATGTCCGACATGTAGGCGCCGGCGTCGTAGGCGGCCTGCGAATTGACGGGCCAGCGGAAGCCTTCGTCGTGGTAGATCTTGACCATGTCGCGGACGCCGCGCAGGGTGGAGAGGCCAAACTCGTCGCCCCAGAACAAGTAGAAGGGCTGCCAGCCGAACTTCTTGGTGAGCATCTCCTTCTGGCGGCGGGCGCGGTAGCGCATTTCGGCCGCTTCGCCGAGATGCATGATGCCCGTCTGCATCTTCCCGTCGAAAACCATGCCGGCCTCACGTCCGAATTCGGGATTGGAGACGTTTTCGCGGTAGCATGGCGTCGTCTCGTTGTGGCGGACGAAGTCGCGCAGAATGGCGACGAGCTGGCGCTCGGCGAGCGGTCGGTTGTTGCCGTTCACGGCCATGATGTGGTCGAGGCTCACGTATTCGCAGAACCAAATGCAAAAGTCCTTGTCGACGTCGAAGTAGCATTTCGGCGGCGGAAGCTCGAAATCAAGGACGCGGAGGACGACGGGGATCACCACCTGTCCACCTACACCTACACCTACACCTACACCTTTCACCTTCACCTCTCCCTTGTAGAGGCCGGGCTTGACATCCCTTGTGACATTCGCCGTGAGGAAGAACTGCTTGTATTCCCCCTTGCCAAGCGTCGCGCCCTGATGCGTGGCGGCATCGCTGAAATTCTCCTTCATGTTGAGGAAGGAGTTGTCGACGCGGTAGTGGTTGGCCTCCTCCATGCGGTTATCGACGTCCCGGGTCGGATTGAGCCAGTGGTAGTGGACCGTGCCGTCCTGTTCGGTGAGGCGCGCATAGTTCCAGCCCTTCTTCGTATCGACCTTCACGAGATCCTCGTCGTTGAGGAGCAGTTCGGGGCAGAGCTTGAGCTTCGGGTCGCCAAAATAGCTCGTCCAGGCGTTGCCGGCCTGGTACCAGACCTTCACGGTCTTGAGATCAAGATTGGCGGCGGAAAAGATGCGGCCGTCGGCTGTCTTGAGGTCGCCGACGGCGAAAGAGACCTTGCCGAGATCCGCGTCCGCGACCAGCACGAACGACGCCGGCTCGTATTCGCCCTTCGCGGCGACGATCTGGATCGGCGCACCCTCGCGTCCGCCCGCCGGCGGCTTGTCGGGCATGCAGGGTTCCTCGCCCATTGGATCGACCGCATACCACTTCACCCCCGCGCCGGCGGTCATCGCCGCCATTGCAAGAACCCAAGGCAAAGCCTTCAACGCTGTTTGAACACGCATAATCGCCACTGTCCCTTCCTATTGTTTTACGATTTCCTCAACGGCGACGACCTTGCCGTCGGGCGTGATGTCGATGGCGTCGTAGGCGGGCGTTGGATTGGCGGCGTCCCGCCAGTTCCACGAGCGGACCTTGAGCACCTTGGCATCGGCCTCGACGGTCATCGCCTCCCCGATGTCAAGTTCGATTTCGGCGAAAGGATAGTCGTTGGTGAAAACCGGCGCGGCAACCGCCTTCCCGGCCTTGTCGGTCTTCGGCGCGGGAAGAGGCGACGGCTTGGCGTCTCTGAAACGCACATAGGCGTCGGAGGTCGCGCCGGGCATCTTGCGGCGGTGAATGTGGGTGTGACCGCAGAGGAAGAGGTGAATGCGGCCTTCGGGCGAATCGTCCTTGAGGATTTCGCCGAAGTACTCGTGCGGCCATTTCACCTCAAAACCCTCCACGACGCCGAAGTGGCACATCGCCACGCGGTAGGTCGCGGTCTTCCACTCCGCAGTGGACTTGAGGGACTTCAGCCAGTCGGCCATCTCATTCGCGTAGGCCTCGAACTGCTCGTTCGCGCCAGTCCGCTTCTTCCACTCCGCGAAGCAGTCGAGCATGACGAAGAGGACGGGGCCCTGGCGGACGGTGTAGTAGGCGTTGCCGTCGGGGCGGGGCATGAACTCCGCCCAGCGACTGGCGTCATGACCCGAGCAGTCGTGGTTGCCGCGGATGGCGACGAGCGGACGCTCCTTGGCGAACTTGCGCGAGCAGTCGTCGAGGAAGCAGAAGGTCATCCAGTATTCGGCGTCGTTGTACATGCCGTCCTCGACGTTGTCGCCGAGCAGGAAGAAAAGGTCCGAGTCGGCGCCGTGGCCCCGGTCGATTATCGGGTCGAGAAGGAGGCGCAGCGAGCCGTGGACGTCGGTGGAGAAGAAGGCTTTGCACGTGGCGGCGCCCGGGCTCATCGTCGTGAAGGCGTGGATGTCCGAATCGGCGAAGGGCTCGGTGCTGTAGTAGTCCTGCTGCGCCATCATCGTGACGAGGCGGTACTCGTAGGTCGTGGCGGGCTTGAGTCCCGCCAGGTGGAGGGTGTGCGTCTTCGAGAGGTAGTCGACCGCGCCCTGGCGGGCGATCCACTTGCGCCGGAACTCCGCCTCGCCCTTCTCACGGTAGTCGATGGCCGCGCCGCAGGCGGCGCGCGTCGTCCAGGTGATGGTCATGCCCGTTGCCGTCGGGTTCGTGAGCCACGGGCCATGCACCGACGCGGAGAGGTCGGAATAGTAGCGGCACTCCGCGCTCAAGTCCACGCCTGTCCGCGAAACCGGCACAAAACGCCAGTCGTACCAGTTCGTGTAGACGCCGTCGGCAAAGGCGTTGGCGCAGACAGCTGCCGAAAAAAGAAAAACCTGTGAAATTTTCATGTGAACCTCAATGTTAGATGTTAAACCAGAAAACTACTCGCAGAAACGGCCTTTGAGCCATTCCTTGCGAAGGGCGTCGATGTCGTGCGCGAGACCGCGCCAACGGGCATAGGCGGCCTCGAAGACGCGGTTGACGTCGGCGTCGGTCATGTCCTGCCTGACTTCGGCCGCATAACCGGCGAGTTCCTTTTCAATCGGGGCGAGGACCTCGTTGTAGAATTCGGGGTCGCCGATGCCGGGATCGGCCCACTTGTCGAAACGGTCGAGGCGGCCCAGCTGACGCCAGTTCCTGTAGTAGCGGAAAAGGAGCTTGCGGCGGATCGCCGTGATGTCCTCGGGGGCGAGCTGGAAGGTCAGGTCACCCCAGTTCGATGAATGGTGCACGCCGATGGACCCGCCCCAGGAGAAGGGCCCCGAAGGCGTCCAGGAAATGCATTCGAAGCACCACTTCGTGCCGTTGGCCGGCATCTTCGCCCAGAAGGAGTCCCAGGTGAAGTGGAGGTGGAGGACGTAGTCTGTGTCCGTGAAGAATGTCTCGCTCTTGAAGTTGGTCCTTGTTTTGCGACCCGTCATGTCGAGGCGTTCGTGGGTCTTGGAATCGTAGAGGGTCGCGAAGTCCCATTCGACGCCGGCACGGGGATTCGACCCGAAGCAGGTGTAGGGCTCGTAGCGTCCCGGCGAGAAGTACATCTCCGTGCCGACGCCGCCTGCAAATCCGTTTTCAACGGCGCGGGCATTGGGGTCTTCGACGCGGAGGAAGATGTGGAGTCCGTTGACGTCGCAGACCGATGTGACTTCCATGGCGACTTCCTTCGTGTCCTTGTCGGTCTTTTCGACGAGCTTGCGCCCGGTTGCGACATCGGTTTCAAGGACGTCGAGACGCGCGCCGAAGGGACGGTCGCAGAGCTGTTTGTCGAGGGTCGGGTAGAGCTTGCGCCAGTCTTCGATCGAGATGATCGGCTTCTTGGAGAAGACGACCTTCTGCTCGCGCGTCGGGTAGTCCGTGAAGAAGGCGGTGTGCTTTGCGGCGAGTTTTTCAGCAACGTCGTTCATGCCGAACTGGAGCGCGTAGCGGACGGCGGAGCGGACAAGCGTCACGACGTCCTTGTGGCCGAGACCGGCCGCTTCAGCCGCCTGGACGGCCTTTGTGCCGTCGCCGCCGGCGATCTGCTCGGCGAGGACGCGATACCGGGCCTGCGCGAGAAGGTTCTTCTGCGCACCGTCGAGCAACGTCTTTGCCTTTTCCGGCGCGGTCTTTTCATCCGCCGCTTCCGCCTTGGCCTTGTCCATGGCGGCTTGTTCGCCGTCCGCGTATTTCTTGGCGAGGTCGATGGCCTCCTGCCTGCGGTCGAGCATCACAAGCGTGATGATCTGGATGCGGCGCATGCCGGAATCGCTCAGGCCACGGACGCCGTTGAAGTCCTCGAAGTACCTGATGGCCTTCGCCCAGTCGCCGTTGCGGAAGGCGTATTGCGTGGGTTCTGCCACTTCCCATACGACGCCGAGATTCTCGAAGTTGATGTCGGAAATGGCCTTGAGCGCGCGCGGTTCCAGCGGTTCCCTGTCGCCGGGAAACCAGGCGAGGGCGTGGACCATGCGCAACCCGGCGTTGTTGTTGGTCGCGGAGATGTACTTGAAAACGAGGTCCTTGACCCAGGCGGGGCGGCCATGCTCCTGGTAGAACTTGAACATGTCGCGCTCGTTGCCCGCCTGTTCCCAAAGAACGCGGGTCTTCGCCTTGCCTTCGTCGTCCTGCGGGAGTGTGCCGGCCTTTCTGGCGGCTTCGACTGGCGAGAGGGGCTGTGCTTTGTCAAGCGCGGCCCAGGCGTCGGCGAAGCGGTCCTGCCAGCGGTAGAGGTCGCAGAGACCGCACCAAACGCGGGCCGTCTGCGCCTTGTCGTCGCCAGTTTCCGGGATGAGGGCCTTGAGGACCTTTTCGGCTTCGTCGAAGAGTTTTTCCCCGGCATAGTATTCTGAGAGATAGAGTCCGAGAGTCACCTTCATATTTGCGGGGACTTCGGGATCGGCGAGGTCGCGGCGGACAGCATCGGGGATAAGGGATTCCATGTCGATTGACCACTTGGCGCGTCCGAAGGACGGCCACGGCGGACGCCGGCACTTTTCGACGATCTGCTGGTCGATGTAGGCGCGGGCAAAGCCGTTTGTCGCGAAATCCGGTTCTTCGGCACGGGCCTTTTCAAGGGCCTCGACGGTGGCGGGGTGTCCACTTTTCATTGCCTCGTCGCGGATGGCGTTGACGCGCTGCTGGATTGTCGGCGCGGCCGAAGCGGCACCGGCAAGGGCGAGAAGGAAGAGAGAGGTAAGCCTGGCTTTCATTGGGGTTTCTCCTGATTATTTCGATTGCTGCCGGCAGCTATCGATTGCGGTCGATTGCAATCGGTCGGCAGCTATCGACAGCTATCGATTGCTACCGGAAGTGGTCGCGCCGAGCGCTATCAGCTTCTCGATGTGGCGGATCATTTCAAGGCGGAGCGTGGTGAGGTCGAAGTTGTCCCCGTCGGCGTCGGCGATGAGCTGGAGCGCCTTTTTCGCCTCGTAGCGAGCGGCGGGATTTTCCGAAAGGGCCATGGGCTTGGCGAGTTGCATCAGCTTGGTGGCATAGCGGATGTCATCGAGGCCCTCGCGGAAACCTTCCCACTGGAGCGTGTCGCCGCAGCCGTTGCCGGTGCCGTAGTCCAACATCATCTTGCGATAGGCCTCCTCGAGGTCGTTCCAGCCGAGGATGTGGTGGGCGTAGTTGAAGGCGCAGCTGAATCCGGCACGGTAGGCCCCGAATCCGTACTGTCTGCGGTTGAATGCCGGGTTTTCCGTGCCGACATGCTGGCAGGCGTACCAACCGAAGTAGCCATCGCCGCCGAGCTGGTTGTACTTGAAGGTCGCCGGAGCGGATTTCTGGTCGGGGTGGTAGGGCGGCCACCAGAGATCGGAAAGATAGCCTGCGGCTTCGTAGCCCGAGTGGGAGTTCACGGGCCAGCGGAAACCTTCCTCGTGGTAGATTTCAACCATGTCGCGGACGCCACGCAAAATGGCGAGGCCGAATTCGTCGCCCCAGCCGAGATAGAAACGGTGCCAGCCGAACTTCTTGGTGAGAGCCTCCTTTTGCCGACGCGCCTGATAACGCATCTCGGCTTTTTCACCAAGGTACATGCCGCCGGGGATTAGGCGTTCGTCGAAGACCATGCCGACCTTTTGTCCGTATTCGGGGTGTTCGCGGGAATCCCGGTAGGAGGGGAGTATCTGGCCGTGGCGGACAAAGTCGGCGTTGATGGCCATGAGTTGGCGCTCGGCGAGCTTGTGGTCGCCGCCGTTTACGGCCTTGATGTAGTCAAGCGAGATGTAGTCGCAGAACCAGACGTTGTAGTCCTTTTCGATGTCGAAGTAGCACTTCGGGTCCGGCAACTCGAAGTCGAGGACGCGGAGCGAGACGGGAATCCCCACCTCTCCACCTTCACCTCCACCTCTCACCTTCACCTCGCCCTTGTAGAGGCCGGGCGCGGTATCTTTCGTCACGTTGGCCGTGAGGAAAAACTGCTTGTACTCGCCCTTGCCCAGCGTCGCGCCCTGATGGGTCGGCGCATCCGAGAAGTTCTCGCGCATACCCTGGAAGGAGTCGTCGATTTTGTTGTATCGCCAGCCAACGTCCTCGACGCGCGAGTCGACATTCCTTGGCGGATTGAGCCAGCGGTACTTGACGGTGCCGTCCTTTTCCTTCGTGCGGGCGTAGTTCCAGCCTTTCTTCGTGTCGACCTTGATCATGTCTTCGTCATTGAGGAGGAGTTCGGGGCACAGTTTGAGCTTGCAGTCCGCGAAATAGCTGTTCCAGGCGTTGCCGGCCTGATACCAGACCTTGATGGTCTTGAGGTCGAGCCGCGCTTTCGGAAAGACGCGGCCATCGGCGCGCCTGAGGTCGCCGACGTCGAACGTGACCTTGCCCAGATCCCTGTCGGCGACGAGCACGAAGGAACCGGGCTCGTACTCGCCGCGTGCCGCGACAATCTGCACGGGCGCGCCCTCGCATCCATCCGCCGGAGGCTTGTCGGGCAAGTAGGGCGTCTCCGACATCGGATCCACCGTAAACCACTTCACCCCTGCGCCCGCCGTCATTGCCGCCAGCGCCAGAACCAAAGGCAACGCCTTAAAAACCGCTTGAATCCCCATAATTGCTCCCGTAGTAAATTTTCCATAAATTACAGCAGAAAACATGCCATGCAAAAACGTTGACGCAGACAGCTGCCGAGAAAAGCAAAACTTGTGAAATCTTCAGATTAAATCCCAATGTCAGATGCCAAACCAGAAAGCTACTCGCAGAAACGGCTTTTGAGCCATTCCTTGCGAAGGGCGTCGATTTCGTGCTTTATGCCCCGGCATTTGGCCAGGGCCGCTTCGAAGATGCGGTTGACTTCGGCGTCCGTCATCTCCGGCCCTACTCCCGCCATCGCCTCGGCAAGTTCGGTTTCGAGTGGCTTTAGGACAGCCGCTGAAAATTCGGGGTCGCCGATTTCCGCGTCGGCCCACTTCGCGAAAATGTCGAGTCGGCCAGTCTTGCGCCAATTCTTGTGCGTGCGGTAGAGAAGGCCGCGGCGAATCTCGGTTAGCTGCGCGTCGGAGAGCTCGAAGCGCAGGTCGCCCAATGCCATGTAGGAATGCGGTCCCTGGCTGCCGGCCCAGGTGTAGGCGCCCTTGGGCGTCCAAGTAATGCAGTCGTACTTCCAGTCAGTTCCATTTGCGGGGAGCTTGTCGTAGAAATTCTCCCAGCCGAAGAAGAGGTGGAGGACGTAGTCGTCGTCGGAGAAGGAGGTCTCGCAGCGGAATGTCTTGCGTCCGCTCTTCTCGCCCATGAGGTCGACTCGCGAGAAGCCGATATTGTCGTACATCGTCTGGAATGCGAATTGCATTCCACCGGCGGGGGTGGTTCCGAAACAGGCGTATGGCTGGCCATCGCCGGGGGCGAAGTACATCTCCGTCGACATCCCGCTCGCGAATCCGTTCTCAATTGCGCGGGTGTTGGGATCGCCGGTGCGGAGGAAGATGTGGAAGCCATAACGGTCGCATGTGGTCGTGAGTTCCATGCGCGCGTCGTCGGAATCGAGGGCGCTTGCCTCGACTGGCGAACGTCCCGTCGCGACGTCCGTGACGAGTTGCTCCATCGTCATGCGGTACTTGATGTCGCAATACTGCTTGTCGAGGCCATTCCAGACCTTGCGCCAGTCGGAGACCGACTGTATCGGCTCGTCAAACCATTTGACGATCTGCCTGCGGTGCGGAATCACCGCGAAATGGCCATTGTATGCGGCTGCGCATTTTTCGGCTGCGGGTGAATCGCCCCAGATGAGCGACTGGCGAATCGCCGTCTTCAGCACCTCGGCCTCAACCAGGGACTCGAGCTTGAGGGCGGCGATGGCCGCGACGGCGTCTTTCCCATGCAAGAGCGCCGACGAGGCGATGTACTTGGCCTTGTCGAGCGCGTCAACTCCCTCTTCCGCCGCGCAATTGTCCGCGAGCTTCGCGGCATCGGCCTTGCGACCTGTCGCGGCGAGGCAGATGATGGCCATGCGATTGCGCACGGCCGGCGTGAGCCAGCGTATGCCCTTGACGTCCTTGAAATAGTCGAGGAGTTCCAGCGCGAGGGCGTAGTCGGCATACTGGTAGGCGCGCGCCAGAGCGTCGCCGGCGATCCACGACGAGACCTTCGCGAAGTCGGCGTCCTTGACCGATGCGCGGAGCTTGCGCTGCTCCTCTCCGCGATCCGTGCAGAAAAAGCGAATGACAAGTTCGGCACGCGACTGCACCGGGTTGGCCTCGTTCTCGACATACTTCCTGGCGCGTTCAAGGTAGTCTTTTGGGCAGGGCTGGTTGGAGCGTCCGCCCTGACTCCAGTAGCTTGCGAGTTCGGCGAACTCGCCGCCGCCATTTGATTTGCACCAAATCTCGCGGGCCTTCTCCCAGTCACCCGTGTCATCAGCAAGCGCCCTTGCGCGCCCTGTCGCCTTGCGCGCGTCGACATCCGCCGAACGGCCGAGCGCCGCCCAGGCTTCATCGAAGCGATCCTGCCACTTGTAGAGGTCGCTGAGGATAAGGTCGGCTTCGGCGACATCGTAAGGCGTCGCGTTTGTGTGCGCGGCGAGGAAATCGACGACCGTCTTTTCGGCGGCCGCGAAATCTTCCTTCTCGGAAGCCTGCCACTCGGCGAGGTAGCGGACGAATGGCAGTTGCGACTTGACGGAGAAGCCGGGATCGTCGATGATGAGCTTCGTCTCGGCGGGGATCTCATTCTCGAGTTCCTTGTCCCAGAGCTGGATTGAATGCATTCCAGCGACGCGGCAGGCCTTGACGATTTCGTCCGTGATCAGCACGCGCACGGCGCGATTGGTCGACAAATCCCCCCTCTCGCGCAGTTTTCTGTAAATCGCCACGGACTCCGCGTATCTGATGTTTTTCCGGCCAGCCGTTGCCTCGGCGTATGCGTTCTTGACAATCTGCTGGGGGCTGGGCGGACGCGCCTTGGCCGGCGGCGGAGTCTTGCCTGCGGCATTTGCGCCCGCGTCGACGGAATTCACGGATTGCGGGGCGGTCGCGCACGACGCGAAGACGAGCGACGCCAGACAGAGACCAACGATGGATACAGGTTTCATTTCAAAATTTTCCCATCTACCACTTGCCACCTACCGCTTCAGCGCCATCATGCGCTGGATGTGCCGGATCATCTCCAGCCGAAGCGTCGTCAGATCCATATCGTCGCCATCCGCGTCGGCAAGAAGCCCGAGCGCCTTCTTCGCGGCGTATTCCGCTTCAGTGCCGCCGTCCTTGATCAGCTCGTGCGCGAGACGCTGGAGCAGCGTCGCGTAGCGGATGTCGTCCAATCCCTCGCGGAAGCCCTCCCACTGGATGGTGTCGATGCAGCCGTTTCCGCTGCCGTAGGCGGACATCATCGTGCGGTACGGGTCGTAGGCGATGTCGTTCCATCCCTGCAGGTGTTGCGCGTAGTTGCCGTCGAATGTGAAGCCCGCGCGGTAGGGGCCGAAACCGTACTGCCGACGGTTAAAGGCCGGATTTTCGGGGCCGACATGCTGTACCGCGTACCAGCCGAGTTCGCAGTTGTCCATTCGACTCACCTTGAAGGCGGTGTCGAAGCTCCTGTGGTCGGGGTTGTAGGGAGGACGCCAGCAATCGGCCATGTACCAACCGCCCTCGTAGCCAGCCTGCGAATTATTGAGGAAGCGGAATCCCTCCCCCTTGAAAATCTTGACCATGTCGCGAATGCCGAGGAGGGTGCCGAGGCCATATTCATCGCCCCAGCCGAGAAGCGGACTGTGCCAGCCGTGCTCCTTCGTGACCTTCTCCTTCATCCGACGCGCACGATAGCGCATCGCGGCCTTCTCGGAGAGAAGCATGCTGCCCGCCTCGTAAAGGGGATGCGAGAAGTCAAGGCCCGCCTCCCTGCCAAATTCGGGATGTTCAAAGCGGTCCATGTAGCTCGGCAAACGGCAGCCATGTTCCGCAAAATCGCGCAGAATCTCCACAATCTGCTTCTTCGCAAGCGCTTCGTCATTGCCATTCGCGGCCATGACGTGGTGAAGCGACACATACTGGCAGAAGCGCGTGAAAAAGCGGCGGTTGCAGTCCAGGTACGTGCAAGGCTCTGGAAGCTCGAAATCCAACACGCGAAGCGCGACTGGAATCGAGCATTCCTCCGCCCCGGCGCCCTTGACCTTGATCTCGCCCTTGTAGAGGCCGGCTGGCTGATTCTTTTCGATTTTCGCCGTCAGGAGAATCTGCTTGTGGCGGCCCTTTCCGAGAGTCACCCCTTGAAAAGTCGCGGCGTCCGCGAAATTAGGTTTCATGCCGCTGAACGAGTCGCCCACGAAATGCTTGTAGCCAATGTCCGCGACGTCCTCGAGACGAGAGTCGACAGTGCGCGGCGGGTTGAGCCAGCGGTAGTTCACCTTGCCATCGGCCTCCGTCGTGCGGGCGTAGTTCCAGCCCTTCTCCTCGTCGACCTTGACCAGATCCTCGTCATTGAGGAGGAGCTCCGGGCAGAGCTTCTGCTTCACATCCTGAAAATAGCTGAACCAGGCCGTGCCCGCCTGATACCAGACCTTGACGTTTTTGAGATCGAGCTTGTCGGCCGGGAAGACAACGCCATTCTCATTCTTCAGGGCGCCGACGGCAAGCTGCACCTTGCCGAGGTTTTTGTCCGCGACGAGCACGAATGAGCCCGGCTCGTATTCGCCACGGGCCGCGACAATCCGCAACACCCCCTTCTCAACACCGCCTTTCGGCGCAGAATCTGGAAGGAACGGCGTCTCCGACATCGGATCCACCGTGAACCACTTCACACCTGCGCCCGCCGTCATTGCCGCCAGCGCCAGAACCAAAGGCAACGCCTTAAAAACCGCTTGAATACCCATAAATGCTCCCGTAGTAAGTTTTCCAAAATCACAGCAGAAAACTTGCCATGCAACTCTGAACTCTCAACCCTTGTTCACGACCACGCCAAGGCGGCCTTGCGCGGAGACAACGCGGCGGGCGAGAATATCCGCCTCGGTGAACCGGTGGAACCAGATCTCGGCGGCTCCGCCACGGTCATGGTCGTGGGTCACGTAGAGCATTCCGTCGGGCCCCTGGCAGGCATCGGGGTAGGACGCCGCGCCAGAGAAGAGTTCGAGCCCGCCCAACCAAGTCGCGCCGTCGTCTTCCGAGAGGTAGGCGGTGAGCTTGTCGCGGCCTTGGCCGTCCTTGCCTCCGGCGGCGGGCGCACCGTGCTTGACGAAGAGGACGCGCCCGCTTTTGAGCCGCATGACCTGGAAACGGGCGTTGGGGTTGTCCATCGAGGGCAGCGCAAAGGGGGCAGACCAAGAGAAGCCGCCGTCGCGGGAGTCCGCCGCCATCAGGCGGCCCAATCCGTCGTGGACGCGCGCGAAGACCCGCAGTGTGCCGTCCGCGAGTTCGAGGAGCTGCGACTCGTGCCAGTCGTCGCCCGGGAAGATTGCCGTGCCACGCTTTTCCCAGGTCGCGCCGTGGTCGGCCGAGACATAGCAAGTCGCGCCGCGTTCGGGATCAAGTTCCGCGAAGGCGCCGTCGACGCCGCGGAAGTACGGGTTGGCAAGCGCCCGGTTAAGGTAGCCGCTCATCGCCCAGGTTCCGTCCGCGAGCACAATTGGCTTGTTGAGGACGTGGCCGTGGCCGACGCGGCGCGGGGGCTGCCATTTCGTGACGGCGGCGTCGGGGTCTGGGCAGACCGACTCCCAGATGCCGGCACGGCCATCGAAGTGAAAGAGCGTCTGGTCGGTGTAGAGGTGGAAAAGCCCGTCGGGGTCGAGCCAGAAGGTCCCGATGATGTTCGTCCGCCCACACGGATTGCCGGCCGTGGGGACGCGGCCATGGCCGTCGATGACGAGCTCGACGTCGCTCCAGGTGTCACCGCCGTCGTCGGAGCGGCTTGCGACGGTAAAGGAATTCGCACCGTCGCCGCCCGCGATCCAACTCGCCCAAAGGCGGCCGCCGGCTGTCATGGCAAGCCCATTGTTGAGGGCGAAGTCAAGGCGGGATGCGGAATAGGCGCCGATGTCCTTGGTCCTGATTTCGGGGGACAGGTCGACGGCAAGGTCGGCGAAGCGTTCGAAGGCGCGGATTTCAGCCTGCGCGACGGTGATTTGCAAGGAGTCTTTCATTTCACGATCAGCATCAGCCCGTGGTTCTCCGACTGGCAATAGCCGATGTCGACATGCTTTCGGGATGTCGCGCGCGGATTGCCGAAGAAATCGGTCGCCCCGACCATCCAGCTGCCGTAGCGCCCGGCGTAGACGCAGGGACTGAGCGCACCGATCCGGTAGTCGCCTGCCTCCGCGTTTCGGAAACCGACATCTGCGAGTTCTCCAACGACGCACTTCTCGCCATAGTCGATCGGCAGGAAGCAGTTGAAGTACCGCGACGCACTGCCCTTCACATGCGGATTGACGCTGCCCGCGTTGTCGTAGCTGCCGAGGATGATGCAGTTCTCGACCGTGCCGCCCTGCGCATAGACCGCGCCGCCCACATAGTCGGTGCGGTTGCTGTTGCAATGGTTGCCGATGAGCGTGCAGTTGCTCAGACGGCTCGAACCGTTCCCGCCCAGCAGCGCGCCCGCGCCGCCCTGTCCGTAGTTGCCGACAATCAGGCAGTTCTCACACGCGGCACCATAATCCAGCTTCGCGCCGCCGCCGCCGCGCAACTGGCCGGTCGAGATCGTCGCCGTGTTGTTGGACAGGATGGAATACCGAATGACCGATGCCGCGCCCGACAGATTCACGCCGCCGCCGTCACTGTTCGGTCCGGACGAGCAACCGTAGATGCGGCAGCGCTCTATCGTGCCGCCGTTGTTGTGCGCATAGACCGCGCCGCCATCGCCGACACCGCCCGTCAGTGCGAGATCCGAAAGCAGCGAACCGTCCGCATTCATCTCAAACAGGCGGAAATCGCTCCCGCCGCTGCGGTAGATCGTCGTCTTGTCCATGCCGTCGCCGACGATCTTGAGGTTCTTGTTGCCGTCCAGCACGATCGACCCGTAAATCCGCCAGCGTCCCTCGCCGACATGGACCGTCATGCCCGACACGGCCGT
>JAZQOA010000004.1:0-4995 GCA_045627605.1 Kiritimatiellia bacterium
GGCGAGAAGAGGTTGGCGACCGCGCCGCCGACGAAACGCCCGGCGGACTGCATCAGCCGGTTCGTCGCGCCGCCGAAATCCTTGTCCGAGCCATACGCCGCGGCCACAGCGAAAAACAGGACGGACGCGAGACGCGCCGGGCGCGAGGCACCGCGCCACCAGCGGGAAATCTCCCCGAAAGCCCCCTGCAAATACAGGCGTCGCAGTATCCCGGCCACGGCGAAGGCGGACAAAAGCGCAAGAAGAACTGTGAGCGCGGTTTTCACCGTATTCTCCAAATATTGATTTTAGTTTATCACAATGCGGCAGTGGAGCCAAGTGTTTCCAGAGTGTCGCCGAAGGGTGGGTGGCGAGGTTGGGGGAGGCACCTTCACATGTTCCGCAGCTCTTGGCATGCTTTGTGCTTTGCCCTCTCTTGAAAGGAAGCATTTCCATGGGCAAATTTACTCTTTCCATTCTGCTTTGCGCATCCATTTGCGCCTTCGCGGACACGCCATACCCAATTGTCGGCAACGTGGCCGCAGCAAATCGCAAGGCCGTCGAGGCTTTCAAGCCCGCCGCCTATTGGAGGGACATGCCGCTTGCCGTCGCGACCGTCGACCCGATGAGCGGCTGGCGCTTCCTGCCGGACGCGATGCCGGCAGGGGGCGACTTCACAAACGGCGTCTCCGTCATCCTGGCCCAGGGCGAGTATGAAAACGGCGCGGTCTGTCTTTTCGCCTTCGGCGATCTGGCGGACGTCGAGATCGTCCCCGCCGACCTCGTCGGCCAGGCGGGGCGGCTGCCGGCGGGCAACGTCGACGTCAAGGTCGTCAAGACCTGGTACCAGCAGGGGACGGCCTGGTACGGCGGTTTCCAGTCGGACGTCACCCGCCGCATTCTCACCCCGGAGCTCATGCTCCACGACGAGGTGCTCGTCCACGTGGACTACGCCGCCCGCCAGAACTACCTGCGGTGCGACTACGGCGCCGAAACGGCTTACCGTTGGATTTCCACCACCGGCCCGGACGTCGACCACGAGGGCATTGCCGAACCGAAGGTCTCGTGGATCCACGATGCCGACGTCCCCAGGCCCTTCCAGCTGCAGAAAGACTGCTTCAAGGAAATCATTTTCACCTTCCATGCGCCCGAAACTCTTGCGGGCGGCATTTACAAGGGGGCTTTCGCCGTGAAGAGCGCGGGCCGCAAGATCGGCGAGATCCCCGTCAAGGCCAAGGTGCTGCCCTTCGCCCTGCCGAAGCCCATGACCTTCCGCGACCCGAACCGCCGCTTCCTGCCCTCGGGCTATGCGAGCATGGATGTTCTTTCGTCGCCGAAGTTCGCCGCGAACCTCGCCGCCCACGGCATTGACACCGCCTATTGCGTGGGCGAGATCAGGGATGCCGAAAGGGCCCGCCGCGCGAAGGAGACGCTTGAAAAGTACGGCCTGAACACCGAAACCCTGATGTGCGTGTTGCCCGGCTCGGGCGTCGCCACGAGCGATCCCGTCCGGGAATCGGACAAGAGCTACCGCCAGTACCTCGAGGTCTCGAACAAACTCAACGTCGCGATGGCCGCGATCCGCGAGGCCTTCGGATCCGATGCCAAGGCCTATTCCTACGGCTGGGACGAGGCACCGGCCAATGTCGTCCGCGCGGAGCGGCCGACCTGGCGGGAAGTTCACCGCGCCGGGGGGCGGACCGTAGTCTCGACGCCGTACCACCCGTATCTTCTCTTCAACCTCGACGCGGACAACATTCCGCGCCAGCCGCGCCTCCAAAGCCGGCTCAATGCCGACGCGATGCACGCGGCCAATCCCGACTTCATCGCGGCGTGGTATGGCGACCCGCATTCCGGCCCCGAGAACCCCGACTATTCGCGCCGTCTCTACGGTTGGCTTACCTGGCGCAACAACTACGACTCCTTCTGCCAGTACATCCTCTTCCGCGACGACTGGACGGAATTCTTCGTCTGGAAGGAGCCCTTCCTCCGCGGGCTTATGCTGGCCTACACGCAGGAGGGCGACCTGATCGACACGCTCGCCTGGGAGGCGACGCGCGAGGCCGTCGACGACATCCGCTACGGCACGCTTCTCCGGCAGCTGGCCGACAAGGCCCGCGTGAGCGACGACATCGACGTGCAATACCTCGGCCGCGCGGCGGCCACGTGGATCGCCCAGGTTGATTTCGAGCGGAGTTCCCTTGATTCGCTGCGGATGGAGATGGTCGAGTGGATTCTCAAGCTTCGCGGGAAATTGGACGACTAACGGCAAGATGCAAGGAGAACGTAAAATGAAAAAGAATGTACTTTTCCCCCAGCTTGCCCCACGCGCCGCACGCTTTATGCTGCCGGCGCTACTTGGCGTGATGGCGGCGTCCGCCACCGTTGCGGACGACAAGGCCCAGGTCGCGGGGGGCTTTCGCGAGGGCGGTTCGACTTTCGGGCTCAACATGGGCGTCGTCGAGATCGAAGGCAAAAAAGACGCCTCCGAGGCCGAACGTCTTGCGGCATTTGAAAAGTCAAAGGCCGATGTCCTCGCCCAGGTTCCGCGTGACAAGGCGGAGTCCAACCAATATGCCAAGGCGGTGAACGCGCTTGTCGCCTTTCGCGAGAAACGCGCCGAGTGGCGCGCGCTCGACGCGCTTTGCGCCGAGCTTTCCGGAAAAATCAAGGGCCGCTACCCCAACCTTGAAAACGCGATGCTCGCCAAGCGCGTCAACGCCCTTTACCGGGCTGGCGACCGCAAAGGCTTCGACGAGCTTGTTCGCCAGGTCGCCGCGATGCCCGTCGATGGGGCCGCGGTCTCGCTTGTCGCGGACGCCTCCGTCTTGCTTTCGCGTCCTCCCGCGGCCGACGCCGCCACGCGCGCCTTGCTCTGGAAGGGACTCGTCGATGGACGCGCCAGGCTTGAGCCGGCGGATCGCCAGCGCGTCCTGGAGGCGATGTTCGGACTCGCGGACGACGCCAAGTCCAAGCGCGCCCTCTGGGAGGAGGCTGTGAAGGGCGCCGAGGATCCTTCACGGGTGCGCCTGGCTGGCGCCTGGCGGCGCCACCTGCAGGAAACCCACGCCTGGGGCGAGTTGCTGCCCTTTGCGAAGGCCGATGCCGCCGTGGCGCGTCCGCACTTCAAGGCGGGGTACGAACTGGCGCGCATCGCCTATCTGGCCGGCGACCGCGAGACTTGCCTTGCCGCCATCGCCACCTGCACCAACGCGCAGCTCAAGGCCGGCGAGAAGTTCAACATGGAGGTCTTGAAGACCTTGCTTCGCGAGGCGCGGCCACGTCCCTTTGCGGCGAATGTGGCGAAATTGCGGGGCGACGCCGACGAGAAGACCTACTTCAACTTCCTTCGCGGCGCCTGCAAGTTCCTCTACGAGCTCGATTCCGGCGTGGAGATGTCGGCGCGCATCCGCGAGCTCGTCCGTCTTTCCTTCGAGCTCGAATGGCCCGAGGAGCGACTGTGGTATACGGCGACCTACGTCGAGGAGGCGCCCATGACGGCCGAGGGCGCGTTTCGGGAAGGTTTCTTCGACCGGCTCAAGGTCGAGAACCGTCTGGGCCAGTACAACTTCTGGGACTGGATGGGCGGCACCTGGCAGGGCTACGACAACCGCAATAAGGACTATCCGCGTCTCAAGTCGGCCGAGAAGCCCCACCTTGAGGCCGACAAGCCCGGCAAGGAGGCTGTTGTCGCCGTCTGCTACGATGCGCGGGGCGTCAACCTCTACGCGAAGTTCAACGATCCCGACGCCTGGAAGTCGAAGGCGGGCTTTGCCGACGGCCTCTATTTCGAGTGCTCGGTGCAGCCTGGCGACGAGTCCAGCTGGCACTGGCTCCTCATTTCGGCGCTCAAGCCCTCGTGCGAGCTCGACATCGACTGGGACTCCCCGCAGTTCGGGCGCAAGCGGACGGCCGACTACCTGAAGAGCGACGTCTACGTCGGCGACGACTGCTACGTCGTCCACGTCCATGCGCCCTGGTTGCTCGCCTACGACCGCCTGCCCACCGGCAGGAACGACCTGTGGCGCTTCGTGGTCGTCGGTGGCTGGGCCGGGGAGTTTGGCGCGCTTGGCGGCGGCGGGGTCCATGAGCTCGGCCGCGGCCTGCACGTGAAGTTCGACATGCCCGGCAAGGCGGCGGACGCCGTCCGGCTCGGCGTCTTGCGCGCCGCCGCCGGCGAATACCTGGCCTTCCGCAAGAAGTGGGAGTCTGCCGATTTCTGGGCCGACCGCGACCTGGGCGATCCTGACTTCTTCGACAAGGTCGTCAAGCCCTATCTTGCCGAACTTGACGCGGCGGCGGCCGAAGCCACCGCGCCCGAACTGGACGCCGCCAAAGTCCGGCGCCTGTCAGGCTATCTGCGCGATTTCTCCGATACGCGCCTTTCGCTCGACGCAAAGCGGGCCGCCTATCTGAAGGCGAAGTTCTGGGCGGAGTAGGGTGGCATACCGCCTCATCGCGCCTTGCCTTGGGCGGCGCTACAGCCCGAACATCTGGAGGCAGCGGCGGAAGTCGGCGGGCAGGGGGCTGTGGGCGCGGAGATGGCCGCGTCCCATGGGGTCGTCGAGTTCGATCTCCGTTGCGTGGAGCATTTGCCGCGGGACGCGCATGAAGCGCGGGTCCTTGCTTTTCTTGAGGCCGTGCAGGCGGTCGCCGATGACGGGGTGGCGAATCGAGGCGAGGTGGATGCGGATCTGGTGTGTGCGGCCGGTTTCAATGCGGGCGGAGCCAAAGGTCGCGTCGTCATTCCACGCCATGCGTCGGATCGTGGTCTTGGCCGGTTCGCCGTCGATCGGCTCCGTGATGGTCGTGGGGTTGGTGTCGATGCGGCCGACGGCGAGAAATTCGTAGAGCTTCTTGACGCGGCGCGTCTTGAAAATCGAGACGGCGGCGTCAAAAGCCTCTTCGTCGCGCGCGAAGAGCATGCAGCCCGAAGTGTCGCGGTCGAGACGGTGGATGGCCCTGAGCCCGGGTTCGTCGCGCTGGGCGCGAAGCACTTCCTCGGCGCCGCCGGGT
>JAZQOA010000005.1:0-10568 GCA_045627605.1 Kiritimatiellia bacterium
ATTTCGGACATGAACTCCAACGGACTCGGCTTCTACGTGACGGGCGGACGGGTCGCGGGCTGCGAGACCTGCTACACCGACACGGGCATCGGCCGCGGCGTCAAGGGCGGCGGGATGAAGATCGACGGCGCGAGCGCCGTGGTGAGCGGCTGCCGCATCCACGACTGCGGCAAGGCGGCCAACTACGGCGCCGAGGAGGGCGCGGGCGTCTACCTGAACAACGGCACGCTGGAGAACTCGCTCGTCTACGGCAACAGCGTTAACAACGAGGCGCGCAATCCGACGACGACGGCCGGCGTGCACGTGCAGAACGGCACGATGCGCTACTGCACGATCGTCAACAACCAGACGGGCAGCGATTCCTCCGGTTACTCGGGACTGAAGCTGGTCAATGGGACCGTGCGGAACTGCATCATCGTCGACAACTACGACTCGACGCTCGCGCCGACCGTGACGGGCGGCACGTTCGAGAAGAATCTCGTGAACAAGGCGGTGACGGGCAAGGACGACAACTTCGTGACGTCGGACGCGCGCTTCGCAGACGAAGGCGCGGCGGATTTCCACATCGCGGTGAAGGCGTCCGCCGCAGTCGGCAAGGCGGTTCCGGTCGCGGGCGTGGAGACGGACTTCGACGGCACCGCGCGCGATGCCGAGGCCCCGACGATCGGTGCGTTCGAGTTCGTGGCGCAGGCGGCGGAGTTCACGGCGGAGGTGCTCGTCACGCAGAAGGACTGGCGCGAGGGCGGCTCGCCGACGGCGGAGCTCGTCTACGACGGCGTCACGGACCTCTCCAAGCTGTCCGTCACCTGGTACCTGAACGGCGAGGAGGTCGCTGCGGCGAAGGACGCGGTCAAGCCTGCCTTCGAGGGCCTTGCGCTCGGCCGGTACGACCTCAAGGCGATCGCGACGTATGACGGGCAGACGAAGGAGCCGGACGAAATCAAGGAGGCGTACCGGGTCGTTCCGCCGACCGTCTACGTGAAGGGGAGGGGCCCCGGCACGTTCCCCTATGCGCCGCCCGAGACGGCGACGAACGTGCTGTCGGTCGCCCTTGACGCGGTCTGGAAGACCGTCGCCGAGACGACGCGAGTGGAAATCGCCGCGGGTACGTATCCGCTCGGCTCGGTGCTGAACGTGGACAGTCCGGTGGTCATCGCCGGCGCGGGACGGGACGCCGTGAAGATTGTCGGCGTGGATTCGCCGTCACGGCTCATCAAGCTCAACAACGACGGGGCGCGTCTCGTCGGCGTGACGCTCGCCGATTCGGTGAACGGCGGCGGGCTGGAGGTCGCGGCGGGCGTGGCGGCCGACTGCTGCATCACGAACTGTCGCGCGTCGGGCAGTCCCGAGGGTGTGGGCGTGAGGCTGTCGGGCGGCTCGCTCCTGAACAGCGAGATCGTCGGCTGCCATTCGGATTCCACCTACTGCTACGGCGGCGGACTGGCCGTCATGGGGAAGAGCTCGGTCGCCAGCAACTGTCTCATCCGCGCCAACTACATGAATGCGTCCCATCCGCGCTACGGCGCAGGCGTGTACATTCGCCACGGACTCGTGACCCACTGCCGGATCGTTGACAACACGGAACGGCGGAGCATTTCCGTCGGCAATGCGAGCGGCGGCGCGGTGTGTTTCGGGAGTGCCCCGACCGAGTCCGCGCCATGGGGGACGATTCGGAACAGCCTGCTGACGGGAAACTACAGCCGCGGAACCGCGGCCCTGGATGTCGGCGTGGGTACGGTCGAGAACTGCACGGTGACCGGGAACGAGACCGACGAGGGCGTGGCGGCCCTTCAGCTCAAGCGCAACAACCTCAACGGCATCTTCTTTGCGGTTACGGCGACGAACTGCGTTGCCTGGGGCAATTCCTCGCTTGACTTCGCGGCGCTGGAATCATCGTACTCGAATACCACTTCTCATGTCGTGACGTACGCGATGCCCGTATTCGGCTATTGCTGCTATCCGACAGCCGAGGAGGGCGTGGACGGCAACACGGCGGTCGATCCGCGATTCAAGGCGGGGCGGCTTGCCGGAATGGGCGTGGTCTCGTCGCACTCGACCTGCTTCCGTAGCGGCGCCGTGCTGGACTGGATGGCGGGCGCGGTCGATTTGAACGGCTGCCCACGGCTGACGGACGGCAAGGTGGACATCGGCTGCTACCAGGTCGGCAATGATCCCACTTTGATTTTATCCATAAGGTAAAAATGACAGACAACATGAAGCCAGTTGTTTTGCTCTCCCACAAGTATTCCGACCAGCACTGGGGCCTTGGGCGAAGTTACAAGGTCGAGTCCAACTATTGCCGCGCGCTAATCGGCGCCGGGGCGTTGCCTCTGATGACCTGCGGCGGAGAACCGGAAGAAATGGCCGGTCTTGCAGATGGCGTTCTCTTCACGGGCGGTTGCGATATCGAACCGCAGCGCTACGGCGAGGGAAACCAATTCGAAATCAAGCCCGACTTCGAACTTGACGAGATGGAGCTTGCTGTTTTCAAGGCGTTTTTCAACGCGGGCAAACCCATCTTCGGAATTTGCCGCGGCATACAACTTGTCAATGTGGCCATGGGCGGGACGTTGTACCAGGACCTCCCCCGCCAAGTGACGCTGGGCGCGCACAAGCCCTCCTTTGAGTCGGGGATCGACCGGCATCGGCTTCGCGCCACTCCCGGTGGCTTTGCCGAAAGACTTTTTGGCCGAGAATTCGAAACCAACTCCTTTCATCACCAGGCGGTCAAGGTGCTGGGAAGAGGCATGAAGGCCGCCGCCGTGACCGACGAGGGGGTTGTCGAGGCAATCGAGCACGAGACGCGCCCAATCATGGCGGTGCAGTGGCATCCCGAACGCATGATCGGCGAGGAAAACGTGGATTTGCCAGATATGACCCCGCTCTTCGGGTATTTCGCGGATCTCTGCCGGAAGGCGCGGGCTAACCGGCGCTGAGGAGTGGTCCCGTGAATCTACAAAGCGGCATTGGAGAGGGCTCCGGCGCGGGCCCGATGTGGCGGCCCATCGGGAATCGCAAGGCGAAAGTTGTCTTGTGGGGAATTGTCCACAACCACGCGGTCGGCAAATTCGACGCATTGATGAAGCTCGCGGACGACTACGAGGTCGTCGGCTGGGTCGATGACACGGCCTCGACGGCGATGCGGATGCAGGAGCCTCGTCCAGATTATTTCTCCAGGGAACGCGGCATCCCGCGCGTTGACGGCGAGAAGGTGCTCCGCCACGAAATCCCCTGCGACCTCGTCGTTGTCGAAGTCTCCAACGCCGAGCTTGTCGGGGTGGCCGCGAAGCTTGCCGCCGCAGGCTACCCGATGCACATGGACAAGCCCCTCGGCACCGACCTGGAGGGATTCCGCAAGATGTCCGCGATTTGCGAGGCGAGGGGAATCCCGCTCCAAATCGGCTACATGTTCCGCTCCAACGAGGCGATCAACAAGATGGTGGAGTTGGCGAAGGACGGGGTGCTTGGCGAAATCTACTCGATCGACGCCGACCTCGACCACAACTACGGCTACCCGAAGTACCCCGAGTATGCGTCGAGCTATCCGGGCGGGACGGCCTATCTGCTCGCCTGCCACGCGATCGAGTGGGCGATGCCGGTTTTCAACGACGAACCGCCGCTCCGTGCGCACTCCATCGTAAAGCCCGCGCCTGGAGACCCCGGCTGGGCCAGGACGCATTCCCTCACCATTCTGGAATGGCCCCGTGCCAACGCGACGATCCGCGTCTGCTCGAAGGGCACCCAGCCTTGCCGCCACATCCGCATTGACGGCACCGCCGGCACGATGGAGCTCGAGCCCGTTGAGGACTTTCGCTCGGTCAAGCACGTGACGGGGCTCAACGAGGGGCTTGCCAAAGTAGACAATTTGGAGATTCGCCTCTTTCTCAGGATGGTCAACGAAAAGGCGGCGGCGCGGGGTTTCCACGACGGCGTCAACCGCATTGTCTTCAAGGCGCCGGAAGATCGCTATGCCGGGCAGCTCCGTGAACTGGCGCGGATTATCCGCGGCGAAATTCCGAATCCTCCGGGACTCTACCGGCACGACCGCCTTGTCCACAAGGTGTCGCTTGAGGCCTGCAACCTTGAAGTAGGGTGAGTAACCATGGATAGGTTATGCAAGGGGAATGTGAATGTTCTTCCGCGTGCGGGCGCGCAAACTCCGTCGCCGCTTCGCGCCGCGCTCTACATTGACAAGGGCTGCCGCGGCGCGGGCGTGGTCCGTTGGGCGCAGTTGCTCCGCGACTCGCCAGACGTCGAAGTGAAGTTCGTCGATGGCGCGGACATCCGTGGCGGCGCATTGGACGATCGCGAACTGCTCGTGATGCCAGGCGGCTGGGGCGGGCCGCAGTACGAGGCGATGGGTGACGAGGGGGCCGGGAGGCTCCGCGCCTTTGTCGCGGACGGCGGCCTGTACTTTGGAACATGCTGCGGGCTGGCCATCGCCCTCAACGAGGATCCCGGCTTCGCCAAGCGCCTTAAGATGCTGCCCCTGAGGCGCGTCCCCGGCCAAAACCGCGGACAGGTCTTCGCAACGGTCACGTTCGGCAAGTCCGGCGCGGAGTGGCTTGGCATCCGCGAAGGCGACTGGACCATCCGCTACAGCAACGGGCCCGTGGTGGAGTTCACGGATCCAGTGCCGCTTTGCTCGGAACTCGAAGTGCTGGCGACGATGAACTGCGAGCTTGTGCAGCGCGGCGAAGTCAAGACCCCGATGTTTGGTACGCCCGCCGCCGTCCGCGCCAACTACGGAAAGGGGCGGATCCTGGCCTTCAACTGCCACCCCGAAATTCTCCCGTCCACATGTGAAATCGTCGCCGGCGGCCTCCGGGCGCTCTCGGGTCGCGAAATCCGCCTCGTGCCGCCTCCCGCAAGGATGCCCGGCGCGGAGCGCATCGGCTACTACGTGGGCGACGGGCTGATCGGCAGCAAGCAGGCGGTCGAAGGCTTCTTCAAGTTGCGCGAAGACCGGGCGGTCGATATCCGGCCCGTTACCCGCGAGCAGCTCGACGAGGGAATGGACGGGATGTTCGACCGCGTCGTCAGGCCCGCAGACGTCGCGGACGCATCCGCGCGCCCCGCGGCGGGAATTTGCGGCCCCTTCCCGCTTCTCTGCACACCCTACGCGGCGGACGGTTCGCTCGACTGCGCCGTCTTGGCCCGCGAGGCGAAGTTTGTCGCGGACTGCGGCGTGAATGGCGTGATTTGGCCGCCGGCGGATGATGCGTTGAAATTGCTTTCCGCCGACGAGGAACGCCGCGGGCTCGAGGCCGTCGCGGACGCGCTCGACGGCCGCGATGTCTATTTCTGCCCATGTTGCCCCGGCCGGGACACGGCGGACGCCTTGCGGCGCATCGGCGGCGCCGGGAAAATTGCCGCCCGGCATCCGTCGCTTAAGACGGCGATGCTCGTCCGCCTGGCGAACGACGCGAAGGATGACGCAGACCACGAGCGTCATTTCGAGGCGGTGGCGGCGTCCGCGAAGCATCCCGTCGTCATCCAGACCTACAATGGCGTTTCGCCGGTGCCGAAGATGGCGCTGATGGCCGAGCTGGCGAAACGCCATCCCGGTGTCTTCGGCTGGTTCAAGGTCGAGGGTTCCGAAAAATGCATTTCCGCCCTCATGTCGGAACTCGTCGCGGCGGGACCGTCCGTGAAGACTGTGTTCACGGGATGGGGTGGGCGCGACTGGCTCTACCAGTATCGCCAAATCGGTACGCGCGGCGTCATTTCCCAACGCCCGATGTACGCCGACCTTATGGTTGCGATATGGCGGGCGCTTGAGGCGGGGTCGCCGCGGGCGGACGAGCTTTTCGCGAAGTTCATTTACCTGCGGAACCTTGACGAGGTGCTGCCGTCGGCGGAGATGCGCGGGTGGAACCTCTACGTCTTGAAACGGCGCGGTGTCTTCGCCAACATGCTTTCGCGCGTTGCGCAGGCGGATGGTTCCTGGAAGCTTGCGGACGTCCCGCTCAACGCCGCGCAGATCGCGGAAATCGAGGCCCGGCTCCGTTTTGCCGGCATTGGCCTTGAAGAAGAGAGGTAATCAAGGAGTGAAACGAGAATGAAAAATTTGGCGAAACACGTGGTTTGGGCATCGCTGGCGGCGGGTTGCGCGGCCGGGGCGATGGGGGCGGACGGAAACGCCCTGCTTAAGGTGGGGATTCTCAGCGATGTCCATATTCATGCCGAGTCCGATCTCCCGGTATTTGCCCGCGCACTCGAGCATTTTCGCGACAACCATGTCGACGCGGTTCTCATCGCGGGCGACATGGCCGACACGGGCGAGACGCGCCAACTGGAAATGATCGGCAGGACCTGGTCCAAGATCTTCCCCGGCAACAAGGACCCCGATGGACGCCCCGTCGAAAAACTCTTTGTCTACGGCAACCACGACTTGTCCAACTGGGGGGACGTGGCTCAGCCCCATGTCTTTTCCGATCCCGCCGGGAACTGGGAGAAGGCCTTCGGTGAAAAATACGAACCCATCTGGTTGAAGCGGGTCAAGGACTATGTCTTTGTCGGCGCTCACTGGGGGCAGGGTGCCAAGCTGGCCGAGTTTATCGAGGCGCATCGCGGCGAACTCGAAGGCGCAAAACCTTTTTTCTACACGCAGCACGACCATCCCGGCAACACGGTCAACGGTCCCTGGGCGTGGGGAAACGACGGCGGAAGGGCCACCCGCGTTTTGGAAAAATTCCCGAATGCCGTTGCCTTTTCGGGCCATTCCCACTATTCGCTGACGGACGAAAAGACGATTTGGCAAGGGGCCTTCACCTCGGTCGGCACCTCGTCGCTCAAGTACGTCTTTTCCCAGTACGGGCGCGAAAACGCGGAAACGTGGGGGACGCGCAAGCTCCAGATGCCTGGGCTCCCCGAACACAACGGCAAGCAGGGTCTGCTGATGACGGTGTTTGTGGGGAAAATCGTCCTTGAGCGACTGGAGTTCGTCCACGGCAGGCATCTTGGCGCGGACTGGGTGATCCCGCTGGACGGAACGCGCCCATACGCATTTGCGTCGCGGAAAGCGGCGGTCGTGGCCCCCGAATTCGCATCGGATGCGGCCGTGACCGTGAGGTGCGTGAACGGCAAGAACCGGGCCGGCGAGAAAACCGAACAGGTCCTCGTTTCGTTTCCCGCGGCAAAGCCGTCCGCGACTTCGCGCGTCTTTGACTACGAGGTCCGGGCGCTGACCTATTTTGAGGACGTGGACGATGTCGTGCTGACGCGGCGCGTCCTTGCCGAAAATTTCTACCTCGCGCCCGAAATGGAGGCGGCAACGGGGACTTGCGCGATTGCGGCCGCCGACCTTCCCGCAGACACGGACATCGTCTTCGCCGTTCGCCCGGTTGAATGTTTCGGCAACAAGGGCCGCGAAATATTTTCGCCTGTTTTCAGGAAAGAGTCGGCGCCGCCTTCCGCTGAAGCGCGGCAATAGTCGTTTTAGGAACCATCCCATGAAAGACTTGAATCCCGCTGCGCCGGAGGTCCCGGTGCCTGTTCCCCGTGCGATACCGGGCGCCCCCTCTTGCGACCTCTTTGGCGACGGTGGCTTTTTCATCGGTTGCAACTACTGGTCGAAGGACGACGGCATGTACATGTGGAGCCGCTGGCATCCTGAGACCATCGAAAAGGAACTCGCGGCATTCGAGGCCAATGGCCTCACCGTGCTCCGTGTCTTTCCCTTGTGGAGCGATTTCCAGCCGCTGACGGGTGTTTGCGCCGCCGGGGGCGGCTACATGGACTACCTCCAGGACAACAAGCCGCTCCAGAACTGGGCCGGCGTCGACGAGGAGATGATGCGTCGTTTTTCCTGGTTCTGCGACGCGGCCGGAAGGCACGGCCTCCGGCTGGTCGTCGGCCTCGTTACCGGCTGGATGTCGGGCCGTCAGTTCGTTCCCCAGGTCTTCGAGGAGAAGTCCGTCACCTCCGATCCCGCCGCCCTGATGTGGCAGACGCGCTTCGTCAAGTATTTCGTCTCCCGCATGAGGGACAATGCCGCGATCGCCGCGTGGGATCTGGGCAACGAATGCAACTGTCTCGGCACCGTGGGCCAGGCCTCCTTCTACAACTGGATGGACCACATAGGCTCGGCAATCCGCCTTGCGGATCCCACGCGTCCGATCGTCTCCGGCATGCACGGGCTCAAGACCGATGCCGCGGCCAGTACGCCGATCCGCCTTAACGGCGAACTTATGGACGTCCTCTGCACACACCCGTACCCTTATTACGTTCCGGGGTGCGGCAGGGAGGCCTTCAACACGATGCGCACGGAGCTCCATCCCACGGCGGAGTCACTCCTCTACCGCGACCTTGGCGGACGCCCCTGCTTCATCGAGGAAATCGGGAACCTTGGCACGGGCTGCACTTCGGAGGCGCGGAGCGCCGCAGGCATGCGCGCGATTCTCTTCAGCGCCTGGGCGAATGATCTCAAGGGGTTGCTCTGGTGGTGCAACGCCGACCAGGAGTCGCTTGACTTCCAGCCCTACACGCTCACGGCCTGCGAACGCGAGCTCGGTCTTCTCCGGGGCGACCTGTCCCCCAAGCCGACGCTTGGCGAGATGCGCGCCTTCCAGGAGTTCCGCGCCTCGCTGCCTTTCGCGAAACTCCCGCCACGCCGGACCGACGCCGTCATCGTCGTCCCCGAAATGTCCGACGGTTGGCTCCCGGCCTTTGGCGCGTACATGCTCGCGCGGGAGGCGAACATCGATCCTGTATTCGCCGGCGCCGAACATCCGCTCCCCGAGGCTCCGCTCTATATCGTCTGTTCCGCCGATGCCGACACCTCCTACACCTATCCCGCGCAATGTCGTTTCTTCGCGAAAGCCCGGGAAGGGGCGACCGTGGTCGTCCTCTATTCCGGCGCCGAGCGCCTGACGCATCTTCGTGAAAACACCGGGCTCGAAGTCGATTACTGCTGCCGTTCCGCGTCGATTCAGCGCTTCGCATTCGACGGCGAGGAAATGGAATGCGCCGACGACTACACTTGCCGGCTCATCGCCCGCGAATGCGATGTCCTTGCGGCGGCGGACGACGGCAATCCCGTTTTCACAAGCTTCAGGCTGGGCAAGGGCCGCGTGATGCTGGTGAACGCGCCCATCGACCGCGCCACTGTCAACCGGTCGGACGCGATCCACGGCACCCCCGTCGTCGGCTACTACAAGTTGCTGCGCGAAGCCGCGAAAACCGCCGGCGTGAAGCGCGTGGTCGTGAAACTCGGCTCTCCGCTTGTCGGCATCACCGAGCATCCGCGTGGCGACGGGTCAACGGTCGTGGTGGCCGTCAACTTCGAGCCTTCGCCTGCCGTGTGCGCAATTCGCCTAAACGGGATGCTTGGTGCCGTCTGGCGCGGCGACGTGGCGGACGGTCTCATCCGCCTCGCGCCAAATGAAGCCGCCGTTTTCGAGGTGCGCTGAAAGGCGGGCTCATCGTAAAAAAGCAGGGCAGGGCTTGGCATGGCGGTTGATCTTGGGAAATGCGAAGCCGATGTCGCGGTTGTGGGCGGCGGCAGCGCCGGCTTTGCCGCGGCGTGGGCGGCGGCAAGGCTTGGCAGCCGCGTCGTGCTCGTTGAAAAGGCGCCTGTCCTTGGCGGGACTTCGACGTATGCCGGCGTGAGCAACTGGGAGCCGGGCGTGTGCTCGTCGGAACTCCCGGAATTGCTCTATCGCCGCATGTCGCGGACGCCTGGGGCCTGCGGTCTCTACGTCTTCGACCGCCACTGCGCCTGGCGCAAGCCCTGGGAACCGTATGTCTTTCCCGGCGCGTTGCTGAAGGTCGACCCTACGCTGCCCTATTCGAAGTCGCTCCGTCGGCACGGCCCCGGCATGGCGGACGAAGCCTGGTTCCGCGCGAACTGTCACGGCGTCATTTTCGAGCCTGAGGCTTTGGCGTCCGCGATGGCGGAAATGCTCGACGAAACGGGGCGTTGCCAGACCTTCCTCGGGACGGCGATGACGGGCGTCCGCCATCGGGGCGGACATGTGGAGGCGGTCGAATTGTCCAACGGCGCCGTCGTCAAGGCACGGTGTTTCATAGATGCGACGGACGGCGCACTCTGTTCGCGCATCGGTTGCGGGATGATGTTCGGGCGGGATGCCAGGTCGGCCTTCAACGAACCCGGGGCACCGGAAAAGCCGCTTTCCGTCCTCAACGGGGCGACATTGCTCTTCCGCGTGGCGAAGACCGGAACGGAGCGCGTCGAATCCTTGCCTGCGGATGTGCCTTCCGAATGCTGGTGGGGGGCCTTCCCTCTTGCGTTCATGATGGAGCTGCCCTGCGGCGATATCGCCGTGAACATGTTGCCGACGATGGCGGGCGCGGAGGCGCTTCGGCTCGGCGAGGAGGCCGCCTACGCCGAATGCGCGCGCCGGGTCCGCGCCGAGTGGCACTGGCTGCAGGAGAACTACGCGGAATTCCGGCGCTACAGGCTGAAATCGGTTGCCAAGACGCTGGCGCTTCGCGAAACGCGGCGCGTCCGCGGCAAGTACGTCCTCAACCAGAATGATTTGATCGCCGGGCTGTCAGGACAGTGCCATGGCGACATTGTCGCCCTTGCCGACCACCCGATGGAC
>JAZQOA010000006.1:0-12886 GCA_045627605.1 Kiritimatiellia bacterium
AGGTGGGGGCCGGCGACACGTGCGGCCCGGTTGTTTCGGTCGAGGGCGTCGCGACGAACGACAACGCGTTCATCCGGTATTCCGTCCTTGACGGCGAGGGCGGGACGATCAAGACCGTCACGCGGCACTTCCGGGTTGCCGTCGAAGCCGCGATCACGCTCGACGCGATGACGTGCGGCGGCGGCGCGCTTGTCGTAAAGCGCCCGACCGATCCCGCCCGCTTCAACTGCGCGACCGGCACGGTCAGCGTCATCGGCGCGGCATCCGGCCTGAGACTCGAAGGCAACAAGGTCTGCTTCGAGCCTGGCGGAGCAGAAATCCAGGCGATCGACTGCGATGAAAACGGCGCGACCTTCATCTTTTACGGCGTCACGCCAAGCGAAACGATGAACGACGCCTTGATATCACTCAAGACAATCGGCGGGGAAACGCTCGTCTCGACGAACCTCACGGTTCTCTGGGTGGACATCTCGATGCGCTGCGGGCAGGGCGAAAGCCTCTCGCCGGACAACGGGTTGTCGGCTGGAGCTGGTTCAATAAGGCTTGGGAGACAAAAAATAGCCGGTATATATTTACCTCACGCTATACAAAATGCCGTAGGAGCAATAGCGAACATTGTTGAATTTTGTGGGACGATTCACCCTTGCGACTTTGCAGACGAAGTGATTTTTACAAGAGACTGTGTTGATGGTTGTTCCTCAATTCTATACCCAACTGGGGCGATGGTTGTTTTTGCGGACAATCACAACATGGCACGCGGTGTCGAACCTTTTGGGAATGACGAAAACTGGCCAGATTTCCAAGATCGTTCACCACAACCGAATGGTAGGATATTCGATGTGGACACTCCTGGACTTGTATTGTCTGAAGCAAGAAGCACTCCTTATGGGACAACGATGTTTTACCGCTATAACTTTATTCAATATGCTCGGTATGGTGGTCGGCGTTGCTCCAATGATTTCCCATGGTTCTGTCGGTTGACAGCCCGACGAGGGGTCGACGAGGATGCTTTTCCTGATGTGTTTTTCCTTGACAGGGAAGGTGTCATTGACGATAATGTAGTCGCCAATGGAAATACTGAGGTTGATGAATGAAAACAAGGCGTTTAATAGCGATTGGCATTTTTACCTTATGCGCAAGCACATGCCACTGGTCCGCATTTGCACTTGAAAATAAATTTCCTGTTGTCCTGGAGGATTTCCACATTGTTTCTTCCAATAGGGAAATCGCCAATGAGTATTGTTTCCTGGGGGAAAAGCTTTGCCGAAACTTGGAAGATGGGTTTGAAAATGGAGATCCTGTGCCAGCCATTAAGACGATTGGCTACTTGCGGTTTAGGCAGGCCAAACCTATTCTTCTTGAGAAACTCGGTTATCCATTGCTACGTGCGGAATTGGCTCCAAATGTATTTCCCGGTCCAAACGATGACTGCAAACAGTTTCTCGGCTGGCTTGTAATTGGCGGAGAGTGTAGGACGCAGGAAGGGGCTTTCCCTGCCGTCGGCGCAGTGGAAAGGATTGGCGTTTCATTTTTGGAAGTTGCGAATTCCCTGTCGAAATACCCCCGGAGTGACATGCGCAACAGAGTATTTGCGCAACTGGGAAGGCAGAGTGCAGGATA
Source organism: Kiritimatiellia bacterium (assembly GCA_045627605.1). Classification (GTDB taxonomy): domain Bacteria; phylum Verrucomicrobiota; class Kiritimatiellia; order RFP12; family JAAYLN01; genus RGIG5952. The sequence goes on from JAZQOA010000006.1 coordinate 1,621, forward strand.
TTACTTTGAAGAATACATTGGCACCCTCATCGCATCAGGCGATGATTCCAGTAAAAAACTGTTGGACGAGATGGTGAATCACAGACCGGCAAGGGAACGGTGGATGTTTCTCGATACAAGACACGGATATACCAACTATAACATCAAGGTTTGCAATCGCTACGACGCCATGCAGGACGAGCTGATCGCCCGTTTCAAGTCGCAGCTCGACTCCGGCGACGCGGAGATTGCGGACACGATCTACACGATGGGTTTCATCCGCTCCGATCGTGCGATGCCGCTGCTCATCGACAACCTGGCGGTTTGCCCGCAGATTTCGACCAACGCGCCGGCGGGCTTCTTTTTTCCCGCCGCCGAGGCTCTGGTCTCCATCGCCCCTCCACTCGGCATCTGCTTTGAAAAACTGGAGGCGACAGCCCCGATGTCCCTGGAGGAGTCGCTTTGGCTCCGCATCACCCACGAGGACTACCCCGAGGCGCTGGAATACGACTTGATGAAAAAGGCGGAGGCGGACGACGCAAGGGCAAGGCGCCTTCTCCAGGCGTTGCCGTGGAGGCGGCTGGGGAAAGAGTGAATGAGAGAAGGCATATTTCCGGGCTGGTCCTCAAATGTAAAAACCGCACCATGTTTTCAAAGCTTGGACGAAACCGGGACAATCCGACAATCGCGGGGACATGCCCGAATTTGACATAAAAAATGGCTCTTGGTAAAATCTTATTTCCGTTTTCTTAAGAAAGGCACACTTGAAATGAAGAAGGATATCCACCCCGAATATGCCGAGGCCACGATTACGTGCGCCTGCGGCAACGTCATCCACACGCGCTCCACCAAGAAGGCGATGACGGTCAACACCTGCTCGGCCTGCCACCCCTACTTCACCGGGCAGCAGACGCTTGTCGACACCGAAGGCCGCATTGACCAGTTCCGCAAGCGCTACGGTCTCAAGAAGTAACCTCCTCCCTTTCCGAACGGAGTTCCTCCGTGATCGATCAGAAACGCATCTCAAGGGTGCTTGATCGGCTGGAAGACCTGGAACGTCTGCTCGGTGATCCAGCCACCCTGGCGGATCCCAAACGCCTCAAGAAGACCGTCCGCGAACACGCGGCGCTCAAGCGCCTCGAGGCAAACGTCAGGGCGTACACCTCGGCAGTCAAGGAGCTTGACGAAAGTCAAGCTCTTTTAAATGATCCGTCCACCGACGCCGAGCTGAAGGAAATGGCCAAGGAGGAGGCTGCGGGCCTCCCCGACAAAATCGCCCAGTACGAGCAGGCCGTCCTCTTCTCCCTGCTCCCGCCCGACCCCGCCGAAGAGCGCAACGCGATTCTTGAAGTCCGCGCCGGCACGGGCGGCGACGAGGCCGCGCTTTTCGCCGGCGACCTTTTCCGCATGTATACGCGCTACGCCGAGGGCAGGGGTTGGAAAATCTCGGTGCTTGATTCCAACGACGGCGAGGCCGGCGGCTACAAGGAGGTCATCGCCACGATCACGGGCGAGGGCGTCTACGGGCGGCTCAAATTCGAAAGCGGAACGCACCGCGTGCAGCGCGTCCCTGTCACGGAAGCCCAGGGGCGCATCCACACCTCCGCCGCAACCGTGCTGCTTCTCCCGGAAGTCGACGAGGAAGACGACATCGACATCCCCGAAAACGAGCTCCGCATTGACATTTTCTGTGCAGGCGGCCACGGCGGCCAAGGCGTTAACACGACCTATTCGGCCGTCCGCATCACGCACCTCCCGACCGGGCTTGTCGCCCAGTGCCAGGACGAACGCTCGCAACTCCGCAACAAGGAGAAGTGCATGGCCGTCCTCAAGGCGCGCATCCTCGACCAGCGCAGGGCGGCGGAAGAGGCCAAGGACAGCCAGAACCGCCGCGACCTCGCGGGCAATGGCGACCGCAGCCAGAAGATCCGGACCTACAACTACCCGCAGAACCGCATCACGGACCACCGGATCAACTACACGTCGCACAGTCTCTCCTCGGCGATCGACGGAGACCTCGACGACATGCTCGACGCCCTTCACCAGCACGACCTGGCGCAAAGGCTCGAAACCGAGCTGAAGGACTGACGGGGCCCGCGGAGGTCTCCGCGCCCTGCCTTTTGTTTTGCGGTGCACCATGGAAACGGCGTGGCAGACAATCGGGGACTTCCAGGCAGTCGTCAACCCGCGGCTCGACACCCCCCGGCTCCGGTCTTCCCTCGCCCAAATCCACGATCTTCTCGCGGCCCCCGGAGCCACCTTGCTTCAAGGCGGACGCCACAAGACCATCCGAATAGAACTCGACTCCGCCGACGGCCCCATCGATGCCGTGGCCAAGGTTTTCGGACGCCAATCCCTTCCAAAAGACCTCTGGGACAAGATGCGCGGGTCGAAGGCGTGGCGCACATACGCCGCCTCGGACTTCCTTGCGGACGCCGCCATCGGCACTACCCCGCCCATCGCCTGCCTTGAGCGCTGGGAAGGCTGCAAGCTGGCTGAGAGCTATTTCATTTCGCTTTTCGTCGCGGACATGGCCTGCTGCAAGGACCTCCTTGTCGACCTCTGGAAAAGCAAGGCCCACTACGCCGCGTTCGAGAACCTCATGCGGATCATGGCGAAGGGCATCCGCAAGCTGCATGACGCCGGCTGCATCCACGGCGACCTCGGCAACCAGAACATCTTCTTTACGCGGCGCGCCAAGGGTCTCCCCTATGAAGACGCCCTCTTCCTCGACCTCAACCGCGCCCGCTTCGGCCATCCGCTTGAAATTTCGGAACGGGCCAAGGATCTTTGCCGCATCGCCCTCCCCCTCGGCTTCTTCCCCGCGTTCTTCAAGCTCTACTGGGAAGGCGACCCGCCCGCAGGCTTCGCGGACGAATGGTGGAGTTTCCGCGTCCCCTTCCGGATTCACACGGCGACGCGCAAGTTCCGCCACCCCCTGCGCGAGCTCTCCTACAAGCTCGACCCAAGCCGCGCCCCGGCGCAGGCACCATACCCGCCCGACGACAGGCAATGGGTGTGGGACGCCGCGCGTTTCCGCCCCGCCGCCGTCCTGCCTGAAGCCCGCCAACTCAAACTGCTCGACAAAAAGTACCGGGCGAAAATCTTCCGCGACTGCGAACGGATGAAGCAATCGCTTGACGTCCGCCGCCAACGTCGCGACACGGCAGACCTGCCGCCCCGGGATTCCGCCCCGCCAATCCTGCGCGTCATCGTCGCGGGGCTCGACTCCCGCCACGCGGGCGATCTCGCGGACATCCAAAAGGCCGGCGCCACAAAGGCCCTCGTGCGGTTCTCGATGTCGGACCCCGACGAAACAACGGAAGCCAAGCTGCGCGGCGCGGCAATGCTCGCCGCAAACGGCATCGGAGTCGCCGCCCTCGTCGTCCAGGCCCCGCGTTTCTTCGCCCCGGGATTCGCGAAATTCGCCCGCCGGATCGCCGACACGCTCATGGACCGTCTCAAGGGCAAGTTCGACTGGATTGCCGCCGGGCAAGGCGTCAACACCGTTTCGTGGGGGCTGCGCTCGGAAGACGACGTCAAGGACGTCATTGCCGCCGGCGAAAAGCTCGTTTTCGACCATCCGGCCCGCAGCATCAACGTGGCGGCCTGCGCCGTCGAGTCGCCCATCCTCCAGCCGGGCTGCGGCAACATCTCGGAACTCTTCGGGCGAAACGTCCAGTACTCGGCCGTGACCCTCGCGTGGGATCGGGCCTCGGGACCTGTCGCGGAGGAAGTCCGAATCCTCCGCGCACTGGCGTCCCGCACCTTCTACGCCCGCCGGAAAATCATCCTTGTCTGCGACACGCCCTGGCAAAAAGACTGTCCACAGGAACGCGAACTTCGCGGACTCGTCTCTGAAATCTGCTCCGCAATTCCATTGCCGCAAGCATAGTAGCGGCCAAACCAACGGAAAACGCGAAATACACCATATCTTGTGGGGTGTTTTCAGAAAAGCACAAGATATTGACGACGAAGGGGTTTTATTGTATACTCTTTACATGTGTTTCAGATGGGTTTCCCCATCCAAAACCCAATGAATATCTAACTTCTGCAATTCTTTTATAGCGCTTGCCCTTAGCCTCAATCCCCATACGCCAAATACGGCATACGCCGTCTTGGATTTACCCTTTTTCACCCTTTCCAACAACCACACAGGAACAACATCTGCCATGTACCGTGTCACAAAGCGCGACGGAACCGTCGCGGAATTCGAACTGGCCAAGATCAGCACGGCCATCACAAAGGCGTTCGACGCCATTAAGAAACCCTACCACCCCTCCATCGTCGACATGCTCGCGCTCCGCGTGACCTCCGACTTCGCGTCGAAAGTCTCCGCCGGCGTCGTGGCCGTCGAAGACATCCAGGACAGCGTGGAGAAGGTTCTCTCCGAGGCCGGCTTCGCCGACGTCGCCAAAAACTACATTCTCTACCGCAAGCAGCGCGAAAAAGTCCGCAACGTCAACTCCGCGCTCCTCAACTACAAGGACCTCGTCGACAACTACCTCCAGGTCAACGACTGGCGCGTCAAGCAGAACTCGACCGTCACCTACAGCGTCGGCGGCCTCATCCTCTCCAACTCCGGCGCGATCACGGCCAACTACTGGCTCTCCGAAATCTACGACAACGAAGTCGCCGAGGCCCACCGCAGCGCCGCCATGCACATCCACGACCTCAGCATGCTCACCGGCTACTGCGCCGGCTGGTCGCTGAAGCAACTCATCCAGGAAGGCCTCGGCGGCGTCCCCGGAAAGATCACCTCTTCGCCCGCCACGCACCTCAGCACGCTCTGCAACCAGATGGTCAACTTCCTCGGCATCATGCAGAACGAATGGGCCGGTGCGCAGGCCTTCTCGTCGTTCGACACCTACCTCGCCCCCTTCGTGAAGATCGACAACCTCTCCCAGAAAGAGGTCAAGCAATGCGTGCAGTCCTTCATCTACGGCGTCAACACGCCCAGCCGCTGGGGCACGCAGGCGCCCTTCTCCAACATCACCCTTGACTGGACCGTCCCCCACGACCTCAAGAACCTCAACGCCATCATCGGCGGCAAGGAGGTCGACTTCACCTACGGCGACTGCCAGAAGGAAATGGACATGGTCAACAAGGCCTTCATCGAGATCATGATCGAAGGCGACGCCAACGGCCGCGGCTTCCAGTACCCGATCCCGACCTATTCCATCACCCGCGACTTCGACTGGAGCGAGACCGAAAACAACAAGCTCCTCTTCGAGATGACCGCAAAGTACGGCACACCCTATTTCTCGAACTACATCAACTCCGACATGGAACCGTCGGACGTCCGCTCGATGTGCTGCCGCCTCCGCCTCGACCTCCGCGAGCTCCGCAAGAAAACCGGCGGATTCTTCGGTTCGGGCGAGTCAACTGGCTCCGTCGGCGTCGTCACAATCAACATGCCGCGCCTCGCCTACCTCTCGGCCGACGAAAAGGACTTCTACGCCCGCCTCGACAAGCTGATGGACATCGCGGCCCGCTCGCTCAAGACCAAGCGCACCGTCATCACCAAGCTCCTTGACGCCGGCCTCTACCCCTACACCAAGCGCTACCTCGGCACCTTCGCCAACCACTTCTCGACCATCGGCCTCGTCGGCATGAACGAAGCCGGGCTCAACGCGAAGTGGCTCCGCAAGGACCTCACCACCCCCGAGGCCCAGCAGTTCGCAAAGGACGTCCTCGACCACATGCGCGAGCGCCTCAGCGACTACCAGGAGCAGTACGGCGATCTCTACAACCTCGAGGCGACCCCCGCCGAATCCACCACCTACCGCTTCGCCAGGCACGACAAGGAGGCCTTCCCCGACATTATCACCGCCAACATGAAGGGCCGCCCCTACTACACCAACTCCTCGCACCTTCCCGTCGGCTACACCGAGGACATCTTCTCGGCCCTCGGCATCCAGGACGCCCTCCAGACGCGCTACACCTCGGGCACCGTCTTCCACGCCTTCCTCGGCGAGAAGCTTCCCGACTGGAAGGCCGCCGCCGCGCTGGTCCGCAAGATCGCCGAGAACTACAAGCTCCCCTACTACACGATGTCGCCGACCTACTCGGTCTGCGCCGAGCACGGCTACCTCGCGGGCGAGCAACCCGTCTGCCCGACCTGCGGCAAGAAGACCGAGGTTTACAGCCGTATCACCGGCTACTACCGCCCGGTCCAGAACTGGAACGAGGGCAAGGCGCAGGAGTTCGCCGATCGCAAGACCTACAACATCGGCGCCTCGGTCCTCACCCACCAGGGCGTCCTCGGCGCGGCCTCGCCCTCGAGTGTCGCCACCCCCGAAATCAAGGCCGATGCCGGCGCACCTGAAAACGGGACCTACCTTTTCATGACGCCGACCTGCCCGAACTGCAAGCTGGCCATCGCCCTCCTCGACAAGAACGGCGTGAAGTTCGAGCGGAAAATCGCCGGCGAGAACCCCGACCTCGTCGAGAAGTTCGGCGTCAAGCAGGCGCCAACGCTTGTCGTCATAAGCGGCGGCACCTTCGAGAAGTTCAAGGGCGTCTCAGACATCAAGCAGTACCTGATGCAGAAATAGGGGCAGCCCGATGGGCGGGAAACGGGCGGCTGATCGAGCCGCCCGTTTTCGCATAGGGGCAGGAGCGAAAAGACATGTACGACATCGTAGTAATCGGCGGCGGCCCCGCCGGAATGACCGCGGCGCTCTACGCGCTCCGCAATGGGAAATCCGCGCTGGTGCTGGAAAAGCACGGCTTCGGCGGCCAGATCACCTATTCGCCGAAGGTCGAGAACTACCCCGGCACCCAGCAGATGAGCGGCAATGAATTCGCCGACAGGTTCCTCGACCAAATCATGGCGCAAGGCGCCGAAGTCGAGCTTGAAAAGGCCGTCGGCATCGTCGATGGCGGCACGACCAAGACCGTCCTCACCGAAGAAGGCGGCAAGTACGAGTGCAGGGCCGTGGTCATTGCCACGGGCGTCAAGCACCGCATGCTTGGCCTGCCCGGCGAAAACGAACTCGTCGGAAACGGCATTTCCTTCTGCGCGGTCTGCGACGGCGACTTCTACGCCGGGCAGACGGTCTGCATGGCGGGCGGCGGCAATTCGGCGCTCCAGGAGGCGATTCTGCTTTCCGGCAAGTGCCGCGAAGTTATCGTCCTCCAGGACCTCCCCGAATTCACCGGTGAGAAAAAACTCCAGGAAATCCTCTTCGCCAAGCCCAATGTCAAGGCAATGGCGGGCGTGAAAATCACCGCGCTCAAAACCGAGGGCGAAACCCTCCGCGGCGTTGAAATCGAAGACAAGGCCACCGGCGCGAAATCCGTCGTCGCCTGCGACGGGCTTTTCATCGCGATCGGCCTCATCCCCGAAAACGAACCTTTCGCCCAGCTGGCCGCGCTCAACAAGTTCGGCTACTTCGACTCCGGCGAAGATTGCGCCACGAAAACGCCGGGCATATATGTCGCGGGCGACTGCCGTTCAAAGAGCGTCCGCCAAATCACCACGGCGGCGGCAGATGGCTCGACGGCGGCATTGGCAGCCTGCCGCTATATTGACGCACTCTGACAAAAAAAGCGCACTCAGGGAGGGAATACCATGGACGACGGGGAAAGAGTTTCCGAAAAGGCGGAGGAGGAAGACTCCGCGGTCAATGTTTTCTGGGACAAGAACCTCAGGCAGATGCCGCCAACAACACCGCCTGTGGCGCCCTGCGGCCTGGCAAACGGCAAGATCGAACAGCCCGCACGCGAAATCCCCGTGCTCCGCTCATGCGACGTGCTCGTCGCAGGCGGCGGTATCGCCGGCTGGGCGGCGGCGTTGGCGGCGGCCAGGGCCGGGGCCCGGACGATCATGGCCGAACGCGACGAATCGCTCGGCGGGCTCTGGTCAAACGGCGGCGTCCTCGTCCTCCTGGCGACGGGCTTCGTCGAAAACGGGAAATTTTTCCAAACGACACGCGGCCTCACGGACGATCTCATCGCCCGCCTTGAGAAAATGGGGTGCGCGGTGACGCCGCGCGGCGCCGACGACAGGATGTATTACCCGACGGCCGATCCCGAAGCGCTCAAGGTGGCCCTCGAGCAACTGCTCGCCGAGGCCGGCGTCGAAATCCTCTACAGGTGCCATGCCGCCGACGCCATCATGGACGGCGCGGCGCTGAAAGGCGTGGTCTTCGAAACGCGCGCCGGGCGCCAGGCCATTCTCGCCAGGCAGGTGGTTGACGCGACAGGCGACGGCGAAGTGCTTTTCCATGCCGGAGCGGGCTACCGCCAGTACCGCCACGGCGTAGGCTACACCTACCGCATCGCCGGGTTCGACCGCTTCACCCCCCAGTCCTACGAAAACGCACGGAACGCCGGGCTTTGGTTCGGCGGCGACGAACCCGTTTCCGACAACAAGTGGTATGGGATCTTCGGCGAATCAACAGACCCCTTTGACGTGGCCGCCATGTCAAAGCTGATGATGAGGCATCGCGCCGAAGCCTGGAAGTCCGCCGCCGACATTCGAAAGGTCGCCGGCTGCGAATCGGCCCACCTGATTTGGACCGCGACGCAAATCGGGCTTCGCGGCGCGCGCACCCTTGAAGGCGTCAAGTCCATTGACCGCGCCTGGGCGGCGGCGAACCGCGACGAAGGCGACACCGTGGCCTGGATGGGTGCCGACGGACGCTCCCGGCATGGCTCCCGCGTCCCCTACGGCTGCCTCGTGCCGAAAACCGTCGACAACCTGCTTGTCGCCGGGCGCATGGCCTCCTGCGAAACCGACATGATCGACCTTTTCAGGCTCATCGCCCCCTGCCTTGTGACGGGGCAGGCGGCAGGCGCGGCCGCCGCGCTTGCCGCGCAAGGCGGCAAGGCCCCGCGCGACATTTCAGTGCCCGCGCTCCAGAAGCTCCTCCTCTCCCAGGGCGCCTACCTCGGCTAAGCCCGGGCCGCGGCATTGCCGAGAAATTGCGCAGTCTTTCCCATTTCATCGCTCCTGCATGTGCGACAGTCCCGCAACGACGATGTCGCCCATTTCGTGGCACCGCTGATGGAGTTCGGCTTTCGTAGGTTCGCGGGCCATGGCCGGATAGAGCGAGAGAAAGAGCATCCGCCCGCTCGCGCAAAAGGGCTCGTAAGTGCGCGTGGGGTGCCAGCGCTCACCAAAGCCTTCGGGGAAGAGTACAATCCAGCGACCGCCTGCGAGGCCGATGGCGTGGCCGCAGGCCTTTTCGCAGGCGCTCATGAAGGTCGAAACGCCCGCGCCGCCAGGGCCAATGCGCGAAGCCCTCGCCACGGCCTCGCGCCATTCGGGATCGCCTTCGTGCCACTGCCGCGAGCATTTAAAGGGCTCGAGCCCGGGAAGACTCAGCAATTCTGCATTTCCGTAGCCGTACCAGGTGCGCCCGAGGAACTCAATCGCATTTACGCGGCGAAAGTATTCGGAGTGGCTCATGCGAAGCCAGCGGCGCATTGCATTCTCGCGAATGTAGCGCGTAAATGCGCGAAGCTGGCCGTCACGCGCCACAATCCAGTCGTGCCAGTCGCGGGAGAAAAGATGGCGGCCGGCGGAGCGGCCACCAGCGCCACTCTGGCCGGCGTCGGGAGTTGTGCCCCAGCCCGCTGCGCCGGGCTGGCCCCCTCTTGGCGGGCACCCCGCCGCCTCAAGCCGCCGCTGAAGCTGCCACACGAGCACGGGCAGGCTCTTGCGCTTTTCGACATCGCGAATCCTGATGATCAAGTGGATGTGGTCTGGCATGATTACGAAACACTCGATCGGCTCAATGCAATGCCAAGTCTCGTGAAAGGTTCTGATGACCTCGCCAAAGCGCAACGCCAACGGCCCTGGCTCAAGATAATGCCTCGAAGAATCGCCGACAACGCGGGAGAACTCCGGAACGCCTTCCGCCTTCCGAAGCGTGACCATGTAGAAATAAGGTCGCGAATAGTCGAACCCCTCAAGTCGCCAGCCCATTCACTTGCCTCTTGCGAACCATTATACAGCGCCAAGGCAACGAGACGCAAGCCAAGCGCCGGCATCAGTTGTCGGCAACGAACATGAACTTCGCGGCATCAATACCGAGGTCGCCGTAGAGCGATTCGTCGATCATCGTCGAGACGCCGTAGAGCTCGGTCAGGTTGTTCTGGATCGGCGTCGCCGTCAGCAGGGCCTTCTTCTTGCCCGAGAGCGCGAAACGGAGCGCATGGCCGATCCTGTTGCTCGCACGGTAGGAATTCCGCATCTTGTGGGCTTCGTCGACAATCACGTAGTCCCATTCGACAACTCTGACGAGGTCCGCCATTTTCGCGGCGAAGTTGTAGGACGCGACGACAACTTTCGGAATGTCGAAGGGATTGGACACGCCTTCGCGGGCAAGTTCGCGCAGGCGCTTCGCATCGACAATTTCGGAAGGAAGGTTGAATTTTTCAAGCAGTTCGCATTGCCACTGGCGGCGGATCGAGGCCGGGCAGACCACCATGAGTTTGCGCTTCCGCTCCGCCCAGAGCTGGCAAAGGACAAGTCCCGCCTCGATTGTCTTGCCAAGACCGACTTCGTCGGCAAGGAGACAGCCCTTTGAAAGCGGGGAATACAGCGCGAAGAGGGCTGCGTCAATTTGGTGCGGGTTGAGATCCACCGCCGCGTTGAGCAGGGACTGCTGAATGCGCTCGGGGCCTTCCCCGCCTTCCTTGGTGATGGCGTGGGTGAAGTATTTCGCCTGGTATTTCGAGATCATGTGCGGAGCCTCTTCCCTCCGTTCGGCGTCGAGTCGAGGGAGAGGCCCCGGTACACAAAAAAGGCGCTCCCCCTTCTCGTGTACTCGACGGAAGCCCTTGCAGAGGCGAGCAGAATACAAGAAGGAGGAACGCGCCCTGTGCATTGCTGCACATCGGGCATTCCCGCAACCATGCCGTTCTGACTAAGAAAAACCGCCAAGTATTTCTGGTGAACGCCGTGTTTGCGAAAACGCAAAAACCAATTGATGACCGGGGCGTTCAGTAGGCAACGCCCCGGACTTTTTTTACAAACGCCTTGCGGCGCCTGCTTGATGAGAATGATAGCCGAATGAGATTGAATTGTCAATTGCGCACCGACAATCTCCGTCGCGCAGCCCCCGAAGACAAACCGCCCCGCGCCCGCCGATGAGAGTTCCGCACCGTGTTCTCATCCTCCCTCCAACCTCCCACCTCCAACCTCCTCCCTCCAACCACCCACCTCCCACCTCCCACCTCCAACCTCTCCACTCATAGAGCCCGCCTCTCCTTGCCATACTTCCCGACGCGCATCGGCATAGGACCCGACCCGCCGGGGCATCCAACCCGACTT
>JAZQOA010000007.1:0-7653 GCA_045627605.1 Kiritimatiellia bacterium
GCTCCAACCTCCCCGCTCCACCTTGTTTGCCATTTTCCCATCTTTGTGCTAATATATATTGTTTGTTTTGGCGGCTTTTGAGGAGGTTCAAAGCCATGCAATCTTTTACGACAAAAACAACTGAACAGCGGGACCGCATCCTGATCGCGGACGACGCAGACATCGGGCGCAAGTTGCTCAACGGCTTGCTCCGCAAGGAATATGACGTCATCGAGGCGCGCAACGGCCTTGAAGTCGTCCAAATTCTCCGATCCGACCCCGGGCAACTCGCCTGCATTCTCCTTGACGTGATGATGCCTGTGATGGACGGCATCAAGGTCATGCAGTTCATGAAGGAGAACGACCTTCTCGACAGCATCCCCGTCGTGGCGCTGACCGCGATTTCGGATGCCGACGGCAAGATCGCCTGCTACGAAGCCGGCGCCCTCGACATCATCGAGAAGCCCATCGACAACAAGCTCTTCATCTACAAGGTCCGCCACATCATCAACAAGTTCCGCCGCCAGCACGACATCGCCTCGCAAATCGGCAGCGGAGACCTCGACTACGTGCAGTCGGTACTTGACTCGCTGCCTTTCGCCGTATTCGTGCGCGACGCCGCCACGCGGCGCATCAAGTACTGCAACGCGATCTTCCAGCAGATTCCGGGCTGCCCGGAGAATCCCGTCGGCGCCACGGTGGATTCATTCTTCCAGCCGTCGATGCTGATGCCAATGGAACATGCGGCGGACGATCTTCTCGTGCGCCGGATCCAGACGCCCGCCGAGCTCGACGACCCTGTCACCGGCCAGCATTACTCCGTGATTTTCAACGCCCTTCAAAATGAGAACGGCATCATCACCGACCTCATCGGCGCCATCATCAACACCACGGCAGAAGTCAATGCCCGCAGGCAGCTCGAGGAACGCCTTCGCATGCTCTCCCTTGGAAAGGCCATGCCATGAAAAAGGAAGTCCTGCTTCACCTGAAGGAAATGCTTGGGCTTGAGGACGCCGAACTCGCCGAGTTCTACGACGCCTTCATGTCGTCGTTCGGCGAATGCGCGGACGCGCTCCGCAATCTGGCTTCGCCCGCCGAATTCATGGAAATCAGGCGCGTGACGCATACGCTTTTTGGTTTTTCGCAAAACGTCGGCGCATTCGACCTCTTTGAAAAGGCGACCACGCTCAACACCTCTGCGAAGGCCGAGGACGCGGCAGGATGCGCAACGGGCATCGACGCCGTCCTCAAACTTTACGAAGCCTACCAGGCGGAACCGTAATGCAGCTCACGAAGACAAAACTCGGACTTTCCCCCTTCGACCAGGCGTTTGGCGGCATCTACTTCAACAAGCCAGTGCTGATCCGGGGGCGCAAGAAAAGCGGCAAATCAATTTTGTCGACGCATTTCATCTGCAAGAACATCAAGGCTGGCGAACGCGTCATTCTCTTCACGGACAAGCGCCCGGAAGACGTCTTTCTCGACGCCAACTCGATGAACTTCGATTTCGCGCCCGCCGTCGAGGCCGAGCAGCTCATGCTCATTTCGTACCGCAACATGCACGAGGGAGGCGGCGCCTTCGACCCCTATGCGCCCCTGCCCCTGCCTGAAGCGCTCGAAGAGCTCAAGGAAACCGTCAAGCGCCTCAACATCGCCTACGTGGTTTTCGACACCGCGGTCCCCTGGCTGGCCGTTCCCTCCGTCAAGGACATGCCCGCGCACGTCGATGAATTTGTCTCGACCCTCAACAGGCTCGGCCTTACGTCGATCTTCCTCCTGCCCCACGCCGCCTCGGAAGCCGCCAAAAGCCTTGACGAAACGCTCTCCGATCTTTGCCCGATTGTCATCGATCTCCAGACACGCGAAAACAACGAGCACATCATCCGCGTCGTGAAATACCAGGGCAACAACAAGACGCAGGTTCCCGTTGATTTTTCCGTCGAGTTGCGGCCCGGAAAGGGATTCACCTCGTCAGAACCCAGCGCGGAACTTGAGACCGGTTTCGTTGCCCCCTCCAAGTCGCTGCCGCAAAAACGCACGCTGAAGCCTCTCGTCGCCACCGATTTCACCGGAACGCCAAAGACGCAGCGCATGCCTGCGGCGCAGCCCCCCGTCCCGGCGGCTCCCGCCGCAACTTCCCAGACGCCGATGCGCAAGCACGGCGGCTTTCGCTCCGTCATCAACACGGCGAACGCCTTCGGCTCGGCCAGCCGGCCCGAACAACCGTCCCAGGTCCTGCCGCATTCCGCCGGGACGCCTGCCGGAGCGGGCCAACCCGCCCTGTCCGTGCCTCCGCCCGTCCTCGAGCAACCCGCAAAAACGGAAAAAGCCCCCGAAGCAAAATCATTTGAAGTTCCGGCGGCGGCGCAGCCCAAGGTGGAAGTCCCCAAGTCCACGGGAAAGAAAATTTCCTTCAGCAACGTGATCAAGCCCTTCGGCGAAGCCCCCGTCGGCAAACGCGCCTCGCAGCAGGGCAACGACGCCTCTGGCGAGATCAAGTTTTCCGATATTTTCAAACGCCAGTAAGACTACTGAAAAACTAACGCAACGGCCCCAACCCCCACAAAGCCATGTACACCCAATACTGGAACCTAAATGAATCGCCGTTTCTCAATGTCGACGACGAGAAGCTGCTCTATCCCTCGGACCAGTTGCAGGAGGGAGTTGCGCGCCTTTTCTACCTCATCGACCAGGAACGCAACGCCGGCATGCTCACGGGGCCCTACGGCGTGGGCAAGACCTACCTGCTCTCCTGCCTCGCCCACCGCACGGCATCGAAGAAATTGCCGTTGATCCGCTTCGACGCGATTCCGGACGGCAGCCTCCCCATGGCGCGCCACATCCTCCGCTTCCTTGGCATCGCCGGCGAAACGCCAACGTTGGCGGACGCCCTGATGCTCCTTCAGCAGCGCTGCATGGAGACCGGGAAAAACGCCCTTTCGCGCCATGTGCTCATCATCGACGAGGCCCAGTACCTCTACGACCGCGACGGACTCTACCTCATCCACTTCCTGACAAACCTGAGGGTGCACACGCCCCAGGGCGACAAGCCGCTCTTCACGATTATCCTCGCCGGCACGCCGCAGCTCATCGAGTGCATCGGCTCCTACAAGTCGCTCCAGCTCAGGATGCAGCTTTCGTGGAGCCTCGAACCGCTTTCACGCGAGCAAACGATCGAGTACGTGCAGCACCACATGCGCGCGGCCGGCGGCGACACCTGGTCGTTCTCGCTCGAGGCCCTCAACGAAATCCACCGCATCTCCGGCGGCATCCCGCGCAACATCAACAACCTCTGCGACACCTCCCTCATGCTGGGTTTCGCCGCGCAGGCAAGTTCGATCACGCCTGAAATCGTCCAACAGGCCGCAGCAGACACGGGGCTCGCCATCGTGGCGGAATCGGGGGGGGACAATTGCCCCCCGAAACAGCAAATATAGGATTGCGACATGCCAATCAAGCCAGAAACCATCGCCGCGCTCCTGGGCGTATTCTTCATCATCGCCGCCATCATCAAGGGGATCGCAGCAAGCCACCACCGCCGGAAAATGGCGAACATCAAGGCCGCTCAAGCGTCTGGCGGCACGGAGGAATCGCCCGTCCAGCTCTTCGACCCCTTCAGCGAGCAGAAAAACAACAAACCCGCCGCCCCGCAGGCACAGCCGGCGGCCGCCCCGGAAGCCAAGCCCGCGACACCAGCCGCCCCCTCCGCGCCAAAACCGGCGGCGCCACAGCCTCCCGTCCCCAAAGCTGAAAAAAGCCCATACGTCTGGGAATAGCAAAAAGGCGGCCCGTAAAAGGGTCGCCTTTTTTGTTTCCGCCCTCAGTACAGCAGGTTGCGGAAAGCGTCGACATCGGCGTTGAGCCGCTCGACATCGGCGGGGGAGAGTTCAATTTGCCTCATCGCGCCGCCAAGGCGGAAGCCATTGACGTTTAGGACTTCGACCCCTTCCCCGCCCACGACATCGACGCCGTCGAGCGTGATGTTTTCAAATGGCTTGCCCTTGTGGGAGCGGATGTAGGAGCGTTCGCCCTGTGTGCCGTGAACGCCCGTGAAATGGATTTCGCGGACGGTGGGCTCGGTCGAACGCAGGCGGTGGATCCGCAGGAAGCTCGACGCGCACTCGACCGAGAGGTTGGCAAAGCGAATGTTCTCGAAGTCAACGCCCCTCGACGGGAACCAGGTCGAGGAAAAGTTGATGCCGCGTTGGCAATCGCGGAAGACGCAGTTTGAAATCGCGCAATCGTGGATGCGGCCTTCGCCGACGCCGATGCGCATTCCTTCCTGCGTCGAGGAGAGAATGCAGTTGTCAATCGTCACCCAGGCGGTTTCGGCCGGCGCATGGAGCAGGCGCTTGCCGTCCGCCCTCAGGCAAAGCGAATCGTCGGAGGTCTCAATGTCGCAGTCCGAAACGCGCACCCAGCGGCAGCAATCGATGTTGAGGCCGTCGCCGTTCATGATGTAGGGCGAGCGCGACGTGCGAATGCGGAGCCCGCGCACGTAGACATTTGCGCAGCCGTGAAGGAAGACGCTCCAGTAAGGCGAATTGACGATTTCGAGATCCTGTATGCGGATGCGATCGGACTCCACGAAGTAAACCATTTGAGCAGGACGCCACTTGATCGCGTCCTGCGGGTTGTGGGTGCCGAAGGCATTCGCCCCGGACTTGAGACCGATCTGCGACCTGTCGAAGCCATCGGTCATGAAATAGACGCCGTTGCCCTCGATCCGACCGAAGCCTCGCAGGGTGACGTCAGTCTGCCCGATGCAAAGGAAAAGGTGCCCGCCAGACGTGTTTTCGGCCTGGCTCTTCCAGTTCTGCGGGCAAACATCCCAGGCGTTGTAGTCTTCGGGGTTTTTGCTGGCCTCGACAACGGCGCCGGCCGTGATGTTGAAATCCACCCCACCCTTCAGGAAGATGGAGCCGCAAAGGTAGCGTCCTGCTGGAAGGCGCACTTCGCCGCCGCCGGCCGCCGCGGCGGCATCGACTGCCGCCTGGATGGCCGCCGTGTCAAGGGTCGCGCCATCGCCCTTCGCGCCAAAGTCGCGGACGTTGCAGACGCCGTCCGCGCCGTGCACGGACGCCGCCTCGGTTGACTTCCTTGATTCGAGCACGATGTTGCGCACGCCTTTCGCCCATTCGAAGGCATCGAGCCAGTGGTCTGTCGTGAACCCCGTCGCGCCAATGTCGGCGGCATATTGAAGAAGTTCGGGCGAGTTGACGCCGTAGAGGCGGACGTCAAGGCCGGAGGCGCGGACGGCATCCGCCATCTCCCGCGTAAAACCGGCTTTCAGCGCGCCAGACGCGCCGGGGCAGACATACTTCACGCCGATTTCCCTTGCGCGGGCGATGGCCTTGCCAAGGTTCGCGACACCCTCCGCCGATTCCAGCCAGGCGCCGAGCCACAGCGTGTCGTAGCCGGGATGGCGCAATTTGAAGTCCGCAAGGGCGTTGTCGTCGAAGCTTGTCACGAGAATGTTCATCTCCGAAAGCCCGGCCTCGCGGACGGCGGTGTCGAACTTGTCCGCGAAACCCGCGCCGTAGAGCTTGATTTCGCATTGGGCAATGCCGTCGCGCGGCACGGTGGCGAGGACGTCCTCCAAGTAGGGCATGTGCACGGGGGCCGGGGTCTTCGCCAACTTGCCGATGTCAATTGCGGCGACATCTTCCGCCGTCAGTTTCGCGATGTCCCTGAAGGACTCCTCGCAGGCCACGCGCATGAGTTCGCGCTTGTCATGGACGCAGAGAATCCGACCGTTTTCCAGCAGGAAGAAGTCCGTTTCAATTTGCCTTGCGCCCGCGGCCCAGGCCGCCGTGAAACTTTCAACGGAATTTTGCGCGACACCGGCGCCGTGCAGTCCGCGGTGGGCAACCGCCCGTGAAAAAGTTTTTTCCATTGTCACACCTCGTGCATCGTACTTTCAAAAAAGGCGCAGATTTCATCGCCGGTCGGGAAACACTCGAAGAACCAGGAATGGCCCCCGCCCTCGACGCGGTACAGCCGCGTCTCACACCGGCCTCGCCAGGTAAACTGCGTTACGCAATCGCCATGCCTCCGGACGTCCACATCCGAAACCGCGCCGCCGTTCGCCGCCACAATGCGGCCGACCGCGTCTTCAACGGGAAGGTACGCGCCCCAGTATCCGTTGGCATTGGCGAGATCGCCGTTCCAAAGCGAGGTTTTGTCCTCCGTTCCGTGAAGCTCCATGAACGGAACACCGCCGAGCGGTGCGCCGCCGTCGACGAGACATGTCAGCGTCAATCCCGACACCGACGCGATGGCGTCGAATGTCCTGGGCGAGCGGTAGGCCATCTGGTAGCACATCTCGCCGCCGTTGCTCATGCCCGCGAGAAAAACAGGACGGACGGAGTAATCGGCCTTCAACCTTGCTGCCAGCGCATCCAAAAACGCCACATCATCGACCATCATCGACGCCTGGCAAGGATAGCCGACATTCCAGCTGTTCTTCCCGTTGGCATCGGGCAGGCCCTGCGGCACACAGGCGACGAACCCATGCGCGACGACCGCGTCCGTGATCTTCACATTGAGGTTTTTCGCAAAGCCACTGTACCCGGTCAAGATAATGACCGCGCCCTTCGGCGTCCCGACCGGCAAATGGGTCAGCCACAACCGCCCGTCAAGCGGAGTTGTTTTTTCCACTTTATCAAAACCACTCATCGACCCGTCCTATGCACATGGTCGTCATTGCTGTCTGGATTTCGAAGTCAGCCATTGGGATGGTGGCCGTCGAACTCAGAGCCTCAATCATCAGCAGAAGAAGACGTGGATCGTCCTGCCGTCGCGGACGACGTCCTCGTGGCGGAGCTTCTCGTCCCAGTCCCCGAGCTTCGGGTCGAAGACGACGAGCCAGCCCTCCGACTGGCCGAGGTGGCCGATGTAGCGCAGGACCTGCGCGTAGGCCTTTTCCGGCGACTTGAGGTACCTGTAGAGGAGCTTCACCTCCACCGGGTACTTGCCGCCGCGGAAAAGGACGCCGAGGTCGAGGGCGCCCTTGCCGAGCGCCATCTCGCGGATAATCTGCCCCCCGCCGTTGATTACGCGCTGGAGGAACGCCTGGAGGACGAGGTGCGGGTACGCCTCCTTGTAGCCGAAAGGCCCCGAACTCATCTCGGCGTTCTCGCGCCAGAACTCCTGGAAGGCCAGCAGAAGCCCCTGCATGTCGAGCCCGTCGTCCTTCACCCAGGGCGTCTCCGGGACGACCCGCTTCATCCGCTCCTGCGTGTTGTACGAGAGGTAGCGCCCGATGATTTCCGCGTACATCGGGTTCGCCGGCACAAGGGCGCCGTTCTCGCTCTTCAGGATGCCCATGTCCAGCACGAGCTTGACATCGTCGTTCAGGTCGTCCGCCGCGATTTCCTCGCCGAGCATCACCGGCTCCACGATGCCTCGGACGCGCGGTTCCTTCATCCGCTCCATGAGCGAGTCGAGGTGCGTGCCGCGCTCGCGGATGATCTTCTCCTTCGCCTCGCGCATGTCCGCCGCCGTGATTGTCTCGCCATAGCGCTCGCCGTCGATCTTCTCCACGCACCAGCGGGCGAGCGCGTTCACGAGAAGCGGCTGGCCGCCCGAGAACTCGACGGCGAGGCGCACGGCCTCGGGCTCGAAGACCTGCCCCGTCGCGGCGGTGTGCTGGGCGTACAGCTCGGCCACCTC
>JAZQOA010000008.1:0-7838 GCA_045627605.1 Kiritimatiellia bacterium
GCGCCGCGCAGGTGACGAGGCCGAAGAGCGCGCGGTAGATGTCCACCATCTCCTCCTCCATGTGCTGGAAGGAGTCCGTCGGCCCGTAGTGCGGCGCGGCGTACGGGTTGTCGCCCGCGAGCTGGCGGCGCGTCTTGCCGCTCAGACGCCGGCGGGGCCGGGCGGCGGCGCTGGCGACTGGTTTTCGCGTTGTTTTTCGTGTTTTCCTTGCCATAGAAAGTGGTTCCCCATGTTGCGTGGTCGGCGACCACGCACCGGGATTATCGTAACACAACAAATTGTTTTTGTAAATGAGATTTTCTTGTAATTATTAAAAATAATAATATTTACAAAGTGAAAATATTTGTAATTTCTCGGCAATTCCAAATCCATTTCACGTCAATTTCACATCAATTCCAAGTCCATTTAAAGTAGGAGGCGGCTACTTGTTGCACAAGAACAATGAAAATGCGATAATATTCAATAATTGCAATTTTCCCCAACTAATTGCAATTCCCCATCAACCGGCATTTCTCATTTTCCACCATTACTTCTGCGACAATGAAACACACCGCCCTTCCCTTGCTCTTCTCCGCGACACTTTGCATTTCCACGACTTTGATTGCCGCGACGGTCATCAACGTTCCCGGCGACCAGGCGACGCTCGCCGACGCGCTGGCGGCGGCGAGCGGGGCGACGGAGGAGAGCCCTGTCGAAATCAGGATCGCCGATGGCGAGTACCTGCAGACGGCGACGCTCGCCGTACCGTCCTACGTCACGCTGCGCGGTAACGATGCCGATCCATCGCAGGTGCAGATCATCGGCGACAACTCGGCGAGCAAGTTCACGGTGATGACGCTCGCGGCCAATGCGACGGCGAGCGGCATCTGGGTCCGGAAGGGGCGCTACAACTTGGCGAACATGCCGGGTGGCGTGAAGGTCTCCGGCGGCACACTCACGAACTCGTGGGTGTCGGAGTGCTATGTGTACTACGATGGCGGCGGCGTGCTCAATGACGGCGGACTCGTCACGCATTGCCGGATATTCCAGAACTACCGTGGTGCGGCGAAAAACGGCATGGGGCTTCGTCAGTGGGGCGCGAATGCCGTGACGGAATACTGTGAGATTTGTAACAACCAATGTACGGGTGACAATTCCACAGGAATCAACGGTGCCGGCGCATACGTGACTGGCGGACTCCTGAGCCACTGCATCATTACCAACAACATGTCCGGTCCGCTGCAGGGGCAAACCACGAACAATGGCGGCGTTTACCTCTCGACCGCCACGATGGAGTTCTGCCTGGTGGCGGATAATGCGGCAATGAGCGCGGGTGGCGTGTTCATCGACCACGACAACAAGAGCGCGACGCCGACCGTCGTCCGCAACTGCACGATCGTCGGAAACCGCTCGAGGGCACCGGCGGGACTCATTCGCTCGACGACGACGCAGAACAACCGGAAGTACAGGATCGAGAATACGATCGTCTGGGACAACTATGCCACCTTCGCCGCCGCCGATGGCGAGCAGGATCTCTCGAACATCGCCGTCGACAAGTACCTTGCTGTGACCGGACTTTGTTCAAGGGCAGGTGTTGGTGAACTGGCGGTGTCGTCCGATCCAGTTTTCATTGATCCGGCTAAAGGCGACTACCGGCTCGCGGCGAACTCGCCGTGTCGCGGGGCGGGGCTGGATGTGGATGGCAATCCTTGCGATCTCGGGTATGCGCCGTATGGCGGCGCGGCGGCACGCGAGGTGCCGACTTATGCCGTGCAGTCTGCCGTGTTCGTATCAAAGACAGGGTCGAAGACCGCGCCTTACGATACGATGGAAAAGGCGACGGACGACATTCTTGCCGCGTTGAACTACTGCGGCGGCGGCACGGTACTGACGGTGGATGACGGCACGTACGAAATCGACCGCGAAATCGAACTGCGGCACGCGATGACGATGCGGAGCGCAAACGGCGCGGCCGTGACGACTCTCAAACACACGGGAGCGGACGGCCGGGTGGTCAAGGTGGCGCACGAAGGGGCGGTTCTGGACGGCTTCACGCTCACCGGTGGAAAGTTCACGTCCGCTGATTCGACCAAGACGGCCCAGCATGGTGCACTTGCGGCCGTCAGCTTCGGGCTGATCACCAACTGCGTTGCCTTGGCCGGCAATACGAACAACCAGCAGAACAGCCCGAGCTCGGGCATCGCGAACAGCAACGGCACGGTCGCCGACACGGTGATCGCCAACTGCAGTGGCGGAGGGGGCTCAGGCGGGGCCTACTACCAGGAAGGAGCGGATGCGCTGATCGTCGGGTGCGTGCTCACCAACAATACCCAAAGCCACAACAGCGCCTATGGCACGGCGGCGGGGCTGTCCGCAGGATTGATGGATCGTTGTTGGATAATGGCCAACAAGGTCAGCGGTAACTCCACGGCCGTTGGGGCTCACGGGGTGGTGCTGCTGGGCGCGGCGACGATGCGCAATACAGTGGTTGCCGAAAATTACTCAACCAATGCCAAGGGCGAGCATGTCGGCATTCGCGTGAATGCGGCCAATGCGGTGATTGAGAACTGCACGATCGTGTCGAACCGGGCCAACGCGGCGGCGGCGGATGGCGTCGTTGGCGGAATCGCCTTTTCGTCCGGCAAGGCCACGACCGTGAAGAACACCGTCATCTTCGGCAACACGTGCAACAACTACGCGAAGGACCCGACGCCGTGCGACTACATCAATTATTCGGCGTCCGTCACGGCCGCGAACAATGCGGTGACGAAGCTCGAGCCCTCCATCGCCTTTGGCGACAGCTGCCTTGAGGTGACGAACGCCCCCGCCCTCTTCAGAAACGCCGCCGCCGGGGACTACCGCCTTACAAGCCGCAGCGAGCTCAGGGACAAAGGCGCAAAAATCGAATGGATGGAAGGCGCACACGACCTCGCCGGCAACACGCGCCTCTTCGGGCTCCCAGACATCGGTTGCTACGAATATGCTTCCTTTACAACCTTCCTCATGGTCAAGTAACACACATTTCCCCGGCAAAGGCAAGTAAAATGGATTTTCCAGACAAATTCGTGACGCTCCCGCAACTCAAGGACCTTCGCGCCCAATGGCGCAAAGAAGGTAAAAAAGTCGTTTTCACCAACGGGTGCTTCGACATCCTCCACCTCGGCCACGTAACCTACCTTTCATGGGCGCGCAACCAGGGTGACCTCCTCGTCGTGGGGCTTAACAGCGACGCCTCGGTAAAGCGCAACAAGGGGCCGCTTCGCCCAATCGTCTGCGAAAACGACCGCGCAGCGCTGCTTCTTGCCCTGAAATGCGTTGACTACGTGTGCCTCTTCGACGAAGATACGCCGCTGAATCTCATCACCGAGCTTGTCCCGGACGTGCTCGTCAAGGGCCGCGACTGGGCGGGCAACGTCGTGGGCAGCGACGTGGTTGAAGCCGCGGGCGGATGCGTCCGTCTTGCGGATCTTGTGGCCGGGCATTCCACGACGGGCATCATCGAGCGCGTACTCGAAGTTTACGGGGACGGCGCGAAAGGGAAGTAGGCGATGGACGACACCGGCTCAAACCAAGGCTACCTCGGCGAGATCATCGCCCTCCTCACGCGCATTGCCGACGAGGAGCGCGACCATCTTGCCGCAGCCGCGCGCCTCGTGGCGGACGTCATCTGCCGCGACGGCCTGATCCATGTCTTCGGGTGCGGACACTCGCACCTTCCCGCGCTTGACGCCTTCTACCGAGCGGGCGGGCTCGCCTGCGTCTCGCCCATCCTCGACGAGGACCTGATGCTCCACAATGGCGCGGCGAAATCGAGCCGCCTGGAAAAGACCCCCGGGATCGCGGCGGAGGCCTTCCGCCGCCAGGGCGTGAAGCAAGGCGACGCCGTCGTCGTGATCTCATCGAGCGGAAAAAACGCCGCGCCCGTCGAGATGATCAAGGCGGCGAAGGCGGCGGGCATCCCAACCGTGGCGATCTCCTCGGCCGCCTACAGACCGCACGGAGGCGTCCTGCTCGACCTCGGCGACATCGCCATCGACTGCAAGGTCCCGCACGGCGACGCCGTAATCCCCGTCGGCGACGCAACGATGGGCGGGCTTTCCACGGCGGCCGACTGTTTCATCCTCAACACGATCCTCATTGAAGGCGCGAAACTGGCATTGGCGCGCGGCGTCACCCCGCCAATCTACACGAGCGGCAACATCGCGGGCGGCACCGCGAAAAACATCGCGCTCGAAGAACGCTACTTCGGGCGGGTCAGGAACCTCTAACGACAACAAACATGGCGAACGCACCCGGGAATGACTTCGGCGAAACCACCCCCAACCTGCCATGGCTCCGGGGAAGTGACGACTCCGAATCAATACAAAACGCCGTCAACGCGGCACAGGCGCGCGGCGGCAAAGTGACGGTGCCGGCCTTCAACGCGCGCACCGGACAGCCGGGCTGGACCTTCACCCGCGCCGTCACGCTCCCCGCGGGAACCACCGTCGTCCTCGACAACTGCCACCTCGTCATGGCGGACGAGATGATGGACAACTTCTTCCGAAGCGCCAACGCCTACACGCCAGAAGGACGGACTTCCGCCGGCGAACTCCGCGGCATCAAGATCATCGGAGTTGGAAACGCCGTTCTCGACGGGGGACGCCCCAACGAGCTGACCGAGTCGACCGGAGGGCGCAACGGACTCCCGCCCGTCATCTTCAACACCCCGATCCTGCTGGTTAACGTCCGCGACTTCGAAGTCAGCGGGCTCACCATCAAAGACCACCGCTACTGGGGGATGTGCTTCAACTTCTGCTCATTCGGGCGCATCGACCGCATCCGCTTCCTCGCCCACGGCACCTGCAACAACCAGGACGGCGTCAACATCCGCAACGGCTGCCACGACATCGTCGTCGAGAATCTTTCGGGGCAAACCAACGACGACATGCTGGCTTTCTCCGGCATCGACCGCCGCGACGCCGCGACAAACAAGTGGTCGCGCGACGTCGCGGACGCCGACCCCGACATCCGCGCCATCACCGTGCGCAACCTCCTCGGCGCGGCGGCGAACCACCCTTTCCTTTCCATCCGCAACCACGATGGCGTGAAGATTTACGACATCCACATTTCGCGCATCTCCGACGCCGAATACCAGGAGCCGATGGCCTCCGGTGAAAAACCCGGGCGCTACGCGATGATCCGCCTCGGGCAGAACCTCTACTGGCACAACCGCCGCTCCGAACCAGGCGAGACGGAGGGCATCACAATCCGCGATGTCGACGCCCGCCATTCCGACGTGTGCATCATCGCCAACGCCACGCTGAAAAACGTCCTCATCTCCGGCATCCACTGCGCCGGCAAGTGCCGTGCGGCGCTTACGACCTTCGGCGCGGCTTGGTCAGCTCCGGGCGTCAAGATGGAAAACGTCGTGCTCGAAAACATCAGCGTCGAGTCGGACCATCCCGACGCGACGCTCGCCGAATTCCCGCTTTTCGCCCCCGGCCAATACATCAGGGACTGCCGCATCGTTGAAGGCTCGCTCGAAAAAAAAGGCCGACGCACACTCGTCGCCCGCCTGGAAGTCAACAAGGACTTCGACAAGGTCGAGATGGAAAAATTCGTAAAGGAATCCGATGCCGCCACGCTCGCCGCGCACCACTACCGCGAACTCACCGGCACAGAGGCGGGAGACGCACCCGGCGGGCGGCGCGCCTACATCCGGCCAGAAATCCCCGAGGGCGAAAAGCGCGTGGACGGCGTAATCCTAACGGATGACGGCCCGCTCGTCACACACCTCACGCGCGACCTCGTCTTCGTGGCGGCACCGGGACCCGTGCGCGTCGAATGCTGGGGCGAAGTACACGACGCCGGCTCCGGCGTCTACTATTTCTGCAAGGAGCAGGACAAGTACACCTGGTAGAAACTAAGCTACGAGGCCACCGACATTGACGGACGCAAGCGCGTCTCCGGCGGCAGGATTGACATCGGCTGCCACGAAACCAACGGCGACGCCCTGCGCTTCTCCCTCAGGTAACTGGCGTCAAATTTGAAGGAACCCCCGTGTTTTGGTAGAATAGTAGAAACTTTTCACAACCTAAGGAGTTGACATGATTTATTCAACAGAAGTGCAGCACCAGTGCCCGTTGGCCAAGGGGTGCAATCATGGGCCGGCCCCGATTCCCGAAGAGGGCAAGTGGGTCCAGGCCAAGGAAATCAAGGACATTTCCGGTTATACGCACGGCGTTGGCTGGTGCGCGCCCCAGCAGGGTGCCTGCAAGCTCTCGCTGAACGTGAAGGACGGCATCATCGAGGAGGCGCTCGTCGAGACGATTGGCTGCTCGGGCATGACCCACTCCGCCGCGATGGCCTCCGAAATCCTCGTTGGCAAGACGCTCCTTGAGGCGCCCAACACCGACCTCGTCTGCGACGCGATCAACACGGCCATGCGCGAGCTCTTCCTCCAGATCGTCTACGGCCGCACACAGTCCGCCTTCTCCGAGGGCGGCCTCGTAATCGGCGCGGGTCTCGAAGACCTCGGCAAGGGCCTCCGCTCAATGGTCGGCACCATGTACGCGACCAAGGCGAAGGGCCCCCGCTACCTCGAGATGACCGAGGGCTACTGCACGCAGATGGCGCTCAACAAGGAGGGCGAGGTGATCGGCTACGAATTCGTCTCGCTCGGCAAGATGACCGACTTCATCAAGAAAGGTCTCACCCCGAACGAAGCCTGGGAAAAGGCCAAGGGCCACTACGGCCAGTTCGAGGGTGCCGCCAAGTACATCGACCCCCGCAAGGAATAAGGAGATTTGAAAATGGCTAACACTGAGAAGAAGCCCTGCAACAGGAAGGCCTGCTCATGCGCACAGAAGGCGGCCCCCGCAAAGAAGGCAGCCGCAGGCGAAAAGCTGTTCGAAGGCTATGAGCGCCGCGAGGCCAAGATCCTCGCCTGCCTCAAGGAGTTCGGCATCAAGTCGATTCCCGAATGCAAGGAAATCTGCGACAAGGCCGGTGTCGACGCCTACAAAATCGTCGAGGAAACCCAGCCGATTTGCTTTGAGAACGCGAAGTGGGCCTACACGGTCGGCGCCGCCATCGCCATCAAGAAGGGCTGCAAGAAGGCCAAGGACGCCGCCGCCGCCATCGGCATCGGCCTCCAGGCGTTCTGCATTCCCGGCTCCGTCGCGGAGAACCGCAAGGTCGGCCTCGGCCACGGCAACCTCGGCGCAATGTTGCTTGACGACGCCACCGAGTGCTTCGCCTTCCTCGCCGGCCACGAGTCGTTCGCCGCCGCCGAGGGCGCCATCAAGATCGCGCTCAACGCCAACAAGGTCCGCGGCAAGAACCTCCGCGTGATTCTCAACGGCCTCGGCAAGGACGCCGCCTACATCATCTCGCGCATCAACGGCTTCACCTATGTGAAGACGCAGTTCGACTACGCCAGCGAAGAGGTCAAGGTCATCTCCAAGAAGGCCTTCTCCAAGGGGCCGCGCGCCGATGTCAAGTGCTATGGCGCCGACAACGTCCCCGAAGGCGTCGCGATTATGCGCCTTGAGAACGTCGGCGTCTCGATCACCGGCAACTCGACCAACCCCACCCGCTTCCAGCACCCCGTCGCCGGCACCTACAAGAAGTGGTGCTGGGAGAACGGCAAGAAGTACTTCTCCGTCGCCTCGGGCGGCGGCACGGGCCGCACCCTCCACCCGGACAACATGGCGGCGGGCCCCTCCTCCTACGGCATGACCGACACGATGGGCCGCATGCACTCCGACGCGCAGTTCGCGGGCAGCTCGTCCGTCCCGGCGCACGTCGAGATGATGGGGCTCATCGGCATGGGCAACAACCCGATGGTCGGCGCGACCGTCGCGGTCGCCGTCGCC
>JAZQOA010000009.1:0-19210 GCA_045627605.1 Kiritimatiellia bacterium
TGGGGGTGCGTCCCGCCAGGTAGGTGTCGCGGAAGTAGGAGATGATCGTGCGGTCGTATTCGTCCGCGACGTCGAAGACGCGGTACTCGATGCCGGCGTCTTTTGCGAAAGCCTCGGCCAGGGCGATGGACTTCTCCTCGCCGGCGCCGAAGCAGGCCTCGCGGCCGCCGCCCTTGTAGCGGCCCGCCCACAGCTTCATTGTCACGCCAACGACGCGGTGGCCCTGTTCCCTGAGAAGCAAGGCCGCCACGCTGGAGTCGACGCCGCCGGAAAGTCCAACCGCCACGACCATTTGTCCTGTCCTCAAAAAGGCAAGGCGCCCGCAACGGGCGGCAAGAAAAAATTTGCCAGTTGCGGGCGCCGGGTTGCGGGATTACTTTGCGGCGGGAATCAAGGCGTCCGCCCCGAGGATCTCGGCGAGCGGGTCGTAGCCCTGGTCGCAGAAGCCCAGGTAGTTGTGCCTTGACCAGCCCTCGGCGAAGGTCGCCTTGCCACCGGTCAGCGCACCCATCTCGCGAGAGAAGCCGTGCATTGTCTCGAGGTAGGCGTCCATGCCCTGCGAATCGTCGAGCCAGTCGCGCTGGCTGTGGTGTTCGGCGAGGGCGTCGGTCTTCGCCTGCATGACGGAGTCGATGCCGACGAGGAATTCGGGCGTGTGGAACTGCCCCATCGAGTCACGGTGGCCATGGGGCTGCGCGTGGTAGATGAAGACCGGGTTTTCGGCGATCTTGCGCGGGGGGTCGCACGGCGCGTTGGGCATGCCGCGGCAGAAGCCCGCCATGACCGCCAGGCGCGCGGTGTAGACGTGGTCCTCCATGTAGTCGAAGAGCGACGGCACGAAGAGAATGTCGGGCGCCACTTCGCGGACGGCCGAAATCGCCTTGGCGAGGAGCTCCTTGTTGTAGAAGACCTCGAGGTCGTGCGTGGCCGGGGCGTGGTAGACGGCGCCGAGCTTGGCCGCGGCGTTGCGCGACTCGACGCCGCGCACGCGGGCGGTCTCGGCGGCGTCCATCTGGTTTGAGCCGCAGCAGCCGTCGGCGAACGTCATGTAGTGGAGTTCGCAGCCCTTCTCGGCGAGGAGGAGCATGGTGCCGGCCATCCCGAACTCAATGTCGTCGGGATGGGCGGCGATTGCGAAAACTTTTTTCGCGCTCATCGATTAGTGCATCTCCACGTCGCAGCTTCCGATTCCGGGACGGAAGAAGTTGAAGCGGACGTTCGGGTGGTCGGCGAGCAACGACATCGGGACGGCCGCGTCGGGGATCTTCTTGGAGATCATGAGGGCCGAAAGGCGCATGCCGAAGGGGTTGTCGTGGTGGCCGGGGTGCCAGATGGAGACGGTCTCGGCCTTCCAGGTCTCGTAAGGCCCGACGGTCATGGCGTTGGAGGGGACGGACTGGACGACGCCGCCGCCCGAGGTGCGGGCGTTCTGGATGAGCGTCATCGGGTGGAGGTCGACGCAGCGGGTGCGGAGCTGGCGCTGGACCTCGGGCGGGGGCGGGTTGTCGATGTACTTGCCCTCGCGCTTGGGCGGGTCGTTGAAGGCCCAGTGCTTGGTCTCGCCCTGGCCGCCCTGCATGATGACGCAGCGGAAGTCCTCCCAGCTCTTGCAATAGGCGGAGGTGTCGGTGTCGGGGAAGTGGAGGTTCTCATCGGGCATGCGGAGCTCGGGGCGGATGCGGTCGAAGCAGAGCTCGCGGTCGGCCTTCTGGAAGCCGAGCGGGAAGTTGCGGTCGACGGCCTTGCCATCGACGACCCACTCGTCCATGCCCCAGAAGTGGCAGTTCTTGAGGTTCATGCCGGTTGCGTTGACGATCTGGGCGACGATCGGGAGCTGCTCGGTGGGGCCGATCGGGCCGCAAATGCCGCAGGGGCGGTCGTCGGTGGCCTGCTGCCAGGCCTCGATGTATTCAAGGGCTTCGGCGGCGTAGAACTCCTGGATCGTCTCGTAGAACGTCACCTTGAAACCGGGACGCGAAAGCTGGAGAAGGTCCTTCTCGGTCAGGCGCGCGGCGTCGTCGAGAATTTCGCGGTCGAGTGTCGTGTAGTCCCACCAGCCCGGTGCGACTTTGCTTTGGTTGCGCATTGATGTGCTCCTTGTTGTGAGGTTTGGGCGTCGCGTCGGACATCCGCCGCGGCGCGTCGAAAGGCTATTTCTGGTTGAGGACCGAGTCGAAGGCGTCGTCGAGCATGTCGATGGCCTCCTCGATTTCGGCGTCGGAGACGTTGAGCGGCGGGAGGAAGCGAAGCGTGTTGCCGCCCGCCGTGCAGATCAGGAGGCCGCATTCGCGCGCTTCCTTGGCGACGTCCGCCGCCTTGACCCTGTCCTCGTCGAGGACCATGCCGATGATGAGGCCTTCGCCGCGGATTTCCCTGGCGATGCCGCCGTACTTCTGGGAAAGCCCGGCGAGCTTGTCCCTGAGCATTTCGCCGGCGTCGCCGGCGCGGTCAAGCAGGTTTTCCTCCTCGATGACGCCGATTGTCGCGAGGGCGCCGGCGCAGGCGAGGGGATTGCCGCCGAAGGTGCTGCCGTGGCGGCCGGGGGTGAAAATGTCCGCCAGCCTGGGGGAGGCGACGACGGCGCCCATCGGGATGCCGGAGGCAATCGCCTTGGCGGTGGAGAAGGCGTCGGGTTTG
Organism: Kiritimatiellia bacterium; assembly: GCA_045627605.1. Classification (GTDB taxonomy): domain Bacteria; phylum Verrucomicrobiota; class Kiritimatiellia; order RFP12; family JAAYLN01; genus RGIG5952. The sequence goes on from JAZQOA010000009.1 coordinate 2,638, forward strand.
ACGCCGGTCGACTGCCAGGCGAACCAGTCGCCCGTGCGGCCCATGCCGCACTGGACTTCGTCGCAGAGGAGGAGGAGGTCCTTCTCGTCGCAGAGTGCGCGGAGGGCCTTCATGAACTTCGTCTCGGCGGGGATGACGCCGCCTTCGCCCTGGATGCACTCCAGCATGATGGCGACGGTGTTCTCGTTGACGGCCGCCTTGACCGATTCGATGTCGTTGAATTCCGCGTAGGCGAAGCCGGCGGGCAGGGGGTCGAAGCCTTCCTGCACCTTGCTCTGCCCGGTGGCGGTCAGCGTGGCGAGCGTGCGGCCGTGGAAGGAGTTGAACATCGTGACGATCTCGACGTAGCCGTCGTTCTGGTCGCCTTTGCCCGACATGTGTCCCCAGAGGCGGGCGAGCTTGACCATCGCCTCGTTGGCTTCGGCGCCCGAATTGCAGAAGAAGCACTTTGCGCCGTCATCGAGATCCGAAATCTCGACGAGCTTCTTGGCGAGGAGCGCCTGCTTCTCGTTGTAGAAGAGGTTGGAGCAGTGGTTGAGCGTCGCCATTTGCTCTTGGACGGCCGCGACAACCTTCGGGTTGCAATGGCCGACGTTCTGCACGGCGATGCCCGCGGTAAAGTCAAGGTACTGCATTCCGTCGGCACCGAACACGCGCGTGCCTTGGCCGCGCGTTATGGCAAGCGACTGCGCGTACGTATCCATCACGTACTTCGCGTACATGTCTTTGATTTCTTCACAACTACTCATCGTCTGTTATCTCCGTTCCAACACCCTTGTTAGTGAAAAATTCGAGCAGCAGCGAGTGCGGCATGCGCCCGTCGATCAGGTGGACCTTGTGGACGCCGGCCGCAATGGCTTCGGCGCAGCTCTCGATCTTGGGGAGCATGCCGCCGCCAATGACACCGGCTTTTCTGAGGACTTCGATCTGCCCCACGGGCAGCGAAGAAATGAGCGATTCGGGATCGTCCTTGTCCCTGAGGAGGCCGGGGACGTCCGAGATGAACGCGAGCTTGCGGGCGCGAAGCGCCTTTGCGACCGCGGCGGCGGCGGTGTCGGCGTTGATGTTGTAGATGCGGTCGAAGTCCGACATCCCAAGCGGGGTGATGACGGGAATGATGCCTGCGTCCGTCATCTCCGTGATGGGCCGCGTGTCGACCGAGATCGGCTCCCCGACGAAACCCCAGTCGAGAATCTTGTCGCTGCCGACGGGGCGCGCCGTCTTGCGGATGGCCTTGATGATCCAGTCGCCGTGGAGCGGGTGGGCGTTGGCCTTGTTGCGGCGGAGGAGGCGCACGATCTCGAAGTTGACTTCGCGTTTGAGGACGCGTTCGACGATTTCGATGGCCTTCTCGTCCGTCACCCGGAGCCCCATGACGAACTCCGACTTGACGCCGGAGAGGTCGAGCGCGCGCGAAATGGCCTTGCCGCCGCCGTGGACGAGCACGACCTTGATGCCGACCGTCGACATGAAAGTGACGTCTTTTAGCAGGCGGGCGAGGGCCTCGGGGCTTTCCATGACGCTGCCGCCAAGCTTGATGACGACGATGGCGCCGCGGAACTGCTGGATGTAGGGCATGGCCTCGACGAGGATGGAGGCCTTGTCAATGTATTCCTGGAGATCCATGGTGGTCAGGTTGTATAGTCGGCGTTGATGTTGACGTATTCGTGCGTGAGGTCCGACGTGTAGATCGTGCACGAGTCATTGCCCAGGCCGAGGTCGACGTCTACCGTGAAGGAACGCTTCTGCAGGATTTCCTTCATGGCGGCGAGTGTCTTGGCGGATGCCACCTCGCCGCAGTTGAAGGCGGGGAGTCCGTCGTATGAGATTGTCGTCTTGGCTTCCTCGACGGCGGCGCCCGAATAGCCGGCGGCGGCAATCACGCGGCCCCAGTTGGGGTCGGCGCCATACCAGGAGGTCTTGACGAGCATCGAGCGGGCGATGGAGCGGGCGACCTGTTGCGCGTCGGCTGCGGACTTCGCCCCGGTGACGTTGAGGGTGACGAATTTCGAGACCCCCTCGCCATCCATCACGTGCTGCTTGGCGAGGCAAAGGCAGAGGGCCTTGACCGCCTCGCGGAAGTCGTCCCAGCCCGGAAGACCGGGGGCGAGCTTCACGCCCGAGGCCCCGTTGGCGAGCAGGAAGAGCGAGTCGTTGGTGCTGCGGTCGTTGTCGATGACGATGCGGTTGAAGCTGGCGCCGGCGGCTTCCGCGACAACGGACTGCAAATCCCCGTGGGCGACTTCGGCGTCGCACGTGACGAAGGCCAGGAGCGTCGCCATGTAAGGCTCGATCATGCCCGCGCCCTTCGACATGCCGCCGAGACGGACTTCCTTGTCGCCAATCATGAAGGAAAGGGAGGCTTGCTTGGGGACGGTGTCGGTCGTCATGATGGCGTGGGCCGCGTCGTCGGCGGCCTCGGGCGTGCTGGCGAGACTTGCGGTGGCGAGCCTGACGCCCTCCGCGATGCGATCCATCGGGAGATTGACGCCGATGACGCCGGTGGAGCAAACGGCTACGTCGCTTTTTTCGATGCCAAGGGCGTCCGCGACGAGTTGCGCGGTTTTCGCGACGTTTTCCTCGCCTTTGGCGCCGGTGCAGGCGTTGGCGATGCCCGTGTTGACGGAGATGGCGCGGATGCGTCCGCGACGGACGACTTCCCGGTCGTAGCGCACGGGGGCGGCGGCGACGGCATTTGTGGTGAAGACACCGCCGACGGCCGCCGGCATGTCGGAAACCACGAGGGCGAAGTCCTTGCGGCTCGGGTATTTGACCGCGGCGGCGACACCCGCAGCACGGTAGCCGCGCGGGTGTGTCACGCCAAGGGTCGGTTGGGGAATGGGTATGTTCATAAGTAATGTTTCATTATACCATATATTGCGACAATGTGGAACAGCGAGGCGAGGTGGGAGGTGGGAGGGGGAAGGTGGAGGTTGGGAGGTGGAAGTGGCTGTCGGAATACGCCGGCACTTGTGGCGAGAATGAGGGAAGACAAGATGCAGAGTGGAACAAGTCTTTTGTTCATTTGCCTTGATCGATTTTCCCTTTCTTGCTTTTCCCTTCGCGATTCTTATTGGGCCTTTGACTTTATTCGAATGCCTCTTCTCAGACGTGGGCGATCTTCAACATTTTGCAAATGTCGAGAAATGTATCGCCGTTTTTTAAGTCGTCAATCTTGCACGATGCTTCTTTCCGGCTGTTGAATTTGCGTTCAATGCATAAAAGGGTTTCCACGTCAAGCATTTCCATTCCCCTGTCTACCAAAAGAAGATGGAAAGGATCGTCTGGGAAAAACAAGGCATTGGGCCATCCCATGCCGTCTTTGACGATTTCGCAGAGTTGGCCAAGCATGACACGGTCGATATCGATGTCTTCCCATGCGTGGGAGTAATCGCCGGCGGTTCGTACTGAAAGTTGGCTGGAAATGTGCTTTCGAATTACAAATGAATCCAACCCGAATTCATTTAGGATTTTTAGCCACAAGTTGCTCTTTGGTGGTTGAAGTGCGTGGCGCATGGTGTTGGCGTCCCTCGCTTTTCAATGGGCGGTCGCATCTTGCCGGATATTCTGTGCGGTGGCCAACAGCGAGCAAAGGCCAATTCCGCAAACAAGAAACAACAGTCGCGCGTTCATTTGAATCTTCCTTTTGTAAACCAGGGCTTCGTGACTAATTGAGACATATTACGGAATGTTGATTCGATAGGATGTCGGCGGATTCTTTTGCAGATTGTTGCCGACATCAAACTCGAGATTTGCCGAGTTTGGCGTTAAGTTCATGTATGCGCCGAATGATATGAATTTATGGCCGAATCGCAAAGGAGTGTAAATTTTCGAGTAATAAGACTCTATTGTCCCTTTCCCGTACGGGTGAACGAAGTCGCCGGCCTTCAAATCGAATCCTAACGGAACATTCAGTTTGGGAATTTCGCCCTCAAAATAATAAGCGCACATCGGAACCGGGTCCTTTCGGGGGTTTCATTTCATACCTCCAACATCAACAATTCGGTCGAAAAGCGGCTTCGGAAAAGAGGTCCGTGACATCAGTGCCGCCGGAGATGTCGAACCATGGACCACTACTGGCACTATCCAGATAGTGGCGATGAAAAGATTCAACAGGGCATTGTCGTCGGGCGGGACAGGCATTGGTTCTTTCTGAAAATTGCGAAAATCTTTGACAAGACTCACAGACGCCTTGGCTCGGAACATGGCCACTTGTCCGAAGGCGTAGGGAATGAAGCTGGCTCTTATTCTGCCATAACGGCGTTTTCCTTGCAATTTTTCTCGTAGTCTTTAAGATGGATGAGGAGTCGATTCCCATAGGCTTTCGCCTTGGCGTGTCTTGGCTCGGCGGGTTTGTTCAAATCACGGGCATTTGGTAAAATTTACCTATGCATCTTTTGCCACGGATCAAGGGTTTCATGTTGTCGTGCCGTCTGCGCCTTTGCGGCCAGAGGGTGGGGCGTCGCTTATGCTGCGAGTCGTGGAACCCGTTTGAAAGCCATTTTCATGGCAAGCGTAAAATTTCCATTGGCGACGACGTTTTCATCGGCCGAAGGGTCATGATCCACGTCTCGTCAAAGGCGGAGCTTGCCATTGGGGACAATTGTTTCTTCACGGGCGACGCCTATCTCCGGGTTTCGAGATCGGTGAAGCTTGGAAATGGCGTTGGCGTCGCCGAATACTGCACCATACGCGACGCCAACCACAAGACGGCGGCAGGCGTGCCGTTCCGCGCGCAGGGGTCTGTCTACGCGCCGATTGAGATTGGAAACGACGTTTGGGTTGGCTCCGGGTGCAGAGTCCTGATGGGGGCGAAAATCCCCGATGGCGTTGTGGTCGGGGCAAATTCCGTTGTGACAAGAAGCTGTGTTTTTGAGCCGGGATGCATCTATGCCGGCGCCCCCGCGCGCTTCGTTAAAAGAAGGAAGCCTCGGGAAAACTAACGATTTTCCCTGTGCTCGCAACAAGGAGATACCATGAAGGTGGTTTTAGTCAATGGCTCCCCGCATGAACGGGGATGCACCCGCGCGGCGCTTGACGAGGTCGCCGCCGAACTTGGGCGCCAGGGCGTCGGCAGCGAAGTCTTCTGGCTCGGGCGCGAACCTGTGGCCGGCTGCATCGGCTGCGGCGTGTGCCGCGCGAAGGGCGGTTGCTTCAGGAACGACTGTGTCAACGCCTTCGTCGCGAAGGCGGCCGATGCCGACGGCTTTGTCTTCGGCACGCCCGTTCACTGGGCTTCGGCATCGGGTGCGATCACGTCGTTCATGGATCGCGTCTTCTTCTCCGCGGGCGGCGCGCTTCGTGGAAAACCGGCGGCTTGCGTCGCTTCGGCGCGGCGCGGCGGAACGACGGCGACGCTCGACCAGCTTAACAAGTACTTCTACATTTGCGGACTCCCGATCGTGCCGTCGCAATACTGGGCGATGGTCCATGGTGCTTCACCCGCCGATGTCGCGCAGGATGCCGAGGGGCTCCAGACCATGCGCACGCTGGCCCGCTACATGGCCTGGATGCTGAAGTGCTTTGAGGCCGGCAAAGCCGCGGGGATTCTCCTCCCCGAACTCGAACCGTGCGTGAGGACGAATTTCATCAGGTAGCCCGACGGGCTTGCCTTGGCAGGGGACGCGATGGACTTTAGGTTTGCCGAACGCGGCGATGCCGCGCTCATCTTGCGTTTCATCCGCGAACTCGCGGACTACGAGCACATGCTTGGCGAAGTCGTGGCTACGCCCGAGCTGCTGGAGGAGTGGCTCTTCGACAAGAAAAAGGCCGAGGTGGTCTTCGTCCTCGCGGACGGCGAAGAGGTCGGCTTCGCGCTTTTCTTCCATAATTTCTCGACCTTCCTCGGCCGGGCTGGCATCTATCTCGAAGACCTCTACGTCCGCCCCGGGCACCGCGGGCGGGGCTACGGCAAGGCGCTTCTCGCCAAACTCGCCGAAATCGCCGTCGAGCGCCAATGCGGGCGCCTCGAATGGTGGTGCCTCGACTGGAACAGGCCCAGCATCGACTTCTACCTCTCGATGGGGGCGGAGCCCATGAAGGACTGGACGGTCTACCGCATTGCCGGCGACACACTGAAGTCCCTCGCCGCAAAATCGGGAAAGCCTGGTCTCGCCAAAGATAATTGAGCTTGGTGTTGACAGTGTGATGTCCAAGATCGCCGACAAATATTTCAAGGGGAGGGGAGGCGTCCTCGAATTGCTTCCCATTGCGATTCCGATGTTTCTTTCGAGCATGTTCGACATGCTCATGATGTTTGTCGACCGGCTCTTCCTCTCGCATGTCGGCGTGGTGCATCAGGCGGCGGCGATGAGCGGCGGCGTGACGAGCTGGATGGTGGTGTCGTTTTTCGCGGGCATCGTCGGCTATTCGTCGGCGCTGATCGCGCAGTACCACGGCGCGGGGCAGAAAGGCAACTGCACGCGGATGGTCTGGCAGTCGCTCATGCTGGGCCTTGCCAGCTACCCGCTGGTGCTGCTCGTCGACCTCGCCGTGAGCCACAGCCCGGTTTTCAGCGCCCATTCGGCACTCGAGCAGGAACTGGAGCGACGCTATTTCTGGTATATGGCCTTCGGCACCGTTTTCGCGCTGATGCGTTTCTCCTTTTCGTCGTTTTTCTCCGGCATCGGGCGGACAAAGGTGATCATGGCCGCCAACGTCGTCGCCATGGTCGTCAACATCTTCGCCAACTGGGTGCTGATTTTTGGCCACCTGGGTTTCCCTGCGCTGGGGCTTGATGGCGCGGCGATCGGCACGCTGCTGTCGAGTTTCTCCGCCGTGGCGCTCATCGCCGCGCGATTCTTCAGGGAGCGCCGGACTGAGGAATGGCGCGATGCCACGCCCGGGTTCTTCGATGCCGGCAAGTTGCTCAAGCTTCTTCGCTACGGGCTTCCCCAGGGCGTCGAAAATGTCCTGGGGATGATGGGGTTCGTCTGCTTGCTTTCGGCCTTCCACAGCTATGGCGACGACATGGCGACAGCCACCACGATCTGCTTCAACTGGGACAACTTCTCCTTTCACCCGCTCATGGGCGTGCAAGTCGCGGTGACGACGCTTGTAGGGCAGTTCATGGGGGCCGGCGAACCGCGGCTTGCCGCGCGTTCCGCGCGTTCGGGGTTTATCGCGGCACTGCTCTACTCCTTTTGCGTGACAATGCTTTTCGTAACGTGCGCCCCGCAGCTTGTCGGCGTTTTCACGCCGGCGTCCTCCGGCCTCGACTACGCGGGTGTGCGCGCCTATGCGCTTCCCATGCTGCGGCTTTGCGGCCTCTACCTCATGACGGACGCGGTCTTGCTCGTCTCCTCCGGCGTCTTGCGGGGCGCGGGCGACACTTTCTGGTGCATGGTCGTGCACCTGGCCATCAACTTGACCAACGCGGCGTGCATTGTCTTCAGCGTGCGCGTCCTCCAGGTCAAGCCTCTCCAGGCCTGGACGATTTTCGTCGTCTTCGGCATTCTCGGCAGCACGGCCATTTTCACCCGGTACAGGCTTGGGCACTGGAAAAAGCTCAGAATCATCGAGGGCGGGGCGACCACCGGGGCGTAAATGGATGCGCCTTTTTCCCGTTGTTGATTTTCCAACGAAAATAAAGGGACGGATGGTGTATCATTTTCTGCGTCAATCGGAATGGGCCGCTTGACGAAATGGAAAGGAATGCACGATGAAGTCAATGACAACGTTCACCATCCAGTATGCGCACAGGTTCTACGGCTTCAAAGGGGAGGCGCAGTACCTGCACGGCCACACGGGCGTCCTGACGATCGAAGTCGAGGATTCCGTGAATCCCGGCGTCAACATGGTCTTCCCATGCAACGAGATCAAAAAGGTCGCCTGGGGCGTGCTGAAGAACTTCGACCACGCCCTTGTCCTCAGGAGGGACGACCCGCTTCTTCCCGCCGTGCTCGGCGTCTACGAGAAGCAGGGAATCAGGGATGGCGCGCCGACCAACACGATGAAGGGCGAGGCTTTCGAGACCGACCTCTGCACCGCGTATCCGGATTGCCGCATCGTGGTCACGAAGGAGACGATGACGGTCGAAGGGATGATCAAGATGGTGCACGCCCTGCTCAAGGACAAGCTCCCCATCTCGCGCATCACCTTCACCAGCGGCGACAACGCGGCCTCCGAAACCTTCGCCCCCTCCAAGTCGCTTGACCGCTGCCCGCTTTGCGGCATTGCGCTTGACGCAGACGGCGTCTGCCCGAAGTGCGGGTTCCGCAAGCGCTGACGAACGCCCCGGCGGGGCGCGTCCCGCGCAAAAGGGAATTCCCCGCGGAACCCGGCGTCACGGACGCCGGGTTCTTTGCTATAATACCAAGGCGTATGGCAAAGCAAATTCCATTTCCGGGCGACTGCCCGCTTTTCACCGGAATATCCGAGGCGGATTTCCGCAAGCTTTTCGGCTGCCTCCGCGGACGGCATGTCAAGCTTGGGAAGGGAGACTGCCTTTTCCAGGAAGACGATTCCATCGACAAGGTCGGCCTTGTGCTTTTCGGCGCGCTCAACATCTGCCGCGACAGGCTCGATGGCAAGACCAACGTCATCGAGACAATCGAGACCAACGGCACATTCGGCGCGCCTTTCTCCTGGAACCCCAACCGCAAGGTGCTGGGCGTGCGGATCGTGGCGACATGCAAGACCGAGGTCCTTGTCTTCGATGCCGCGGCGGTGCCCAAGATGTGCGGGAACGCCTGCCCGTGCCACACGCAGGTCATCCGCAACTGCCTCAGGATCATTTCGGCCCGCAACTTCGCCATGGTCCGGCGCATCCGCCTTCTTTCGGAACGGACAACCGCGCTGAAGGTGATGCTCTACCTCAACATCCGCGCGAAGATGGCGAAGTCCCGCGAGTTCGACATCCCCGTTGATCGGCAGGGGCTCGCCAACTACCTTTGCGTCGAACGCTCCGCGCTTTCCGCCGAGCTTTCAAAACTTGCGAAGGCCGGGAAAATCGAGTACCGGAAGAACCATTTCAAACTTTTGAAGTAAATGCTTGAGATCTGTGTTTTTTGCACGTTCGGCCTGTTTCCGCGGGGGCGCGGCGTTTTTTGACAGGGCTTGCCGCAAATGCTACACTAAAGGGACTTTTGCCGCGCTGTGCGGCGCAACAAACGGAAAGGATTCGTCAAAATGAAGAAGTATGTTTGCACAATTTGCGGGTATGTCTACGACCCCGCCGAAAACGATGGCGTCGCCTTCGAGGATCTCCCCGACGATTGGGTTTGCCCCGTCTGCGGCGTTGGCAAGGACAAGTTCGAGGTGGCCGAGTAGCCGTGGCGATACGGGAAAGGGGACAAAAATGAATCTCAAGGGAAGCAAAACCGAAAAGAACCTGTGGAAGGCCTTTGCCGGCGAGTCGCAGGCGCGCAACAAGTACGACTACTTCGCCTCCAAGGCGAAGAAGGAGGGCTTCGAGCAGATCGCCGCGATTTTCCAGGAGACGGCGCTCAACGAGAAGGAGCACGCGAAGCTCTGGTTCAAGGCGCTTGACGGCATTGGCGACACCAAGGCCAATCTTCTTGCCGCCGCCGCCGGCGAGCACGAGGAGTGGACCAAGATGTACAAGCGCTTCTCCCAGGAGGCCGAGAAGGAAGGCTTCAAGGAACTCTCCTTCCTCTTCGCGAAGGTCGCGGAGGTCGAGGCCCACCACGAGGAGCGCTACCGCAAGCTCCTGGCGAACATCGAGTCCGGCGAAGTCTGGGTGCGCGTTGGCAAGAACCGCTGGCAGTGCCGCAACTGCGGCGCCATCATCGAGAGCAAGTCCGCCCCCGAGAAGTGCCCGGTCTGCGCCCATCCCAAGGCCTATTTCCAGCTTGAGTCCACCAACTTCTAAGGAACTTCCGGCAAATTCAAGCCACAAGGCGCGGAACCGCGGGAAACCGCCTGGTTCCGCGTTTTTTTTTTTTGCCTGCTCGAAAAAAACGCTTGCCAAATTTTGTTTCTTCGTGTAGAATCGTTATGTTTCTTTTGGGAGAAACACGCGCCGCATGACCTGTTGGCGCACGGCATTTTTTCAACAACACAGGAGAATCAAAATGGACAACAAGTACGTGCTTCCCGAACCTGACAAGGATGGCTTTTTCGGCCGTTTCGGCGGGGCTTTCATCACGGGGGATCTCGTCAAGTGCTTCAAGGAGGTCAACGAGGCTTACTACCGCATCGCCAACGACGCGGGCTTCATCGCCGAGCTCAGGCTCATCCGCAAGCACTTCCAGGGGCGGCCGACGCCGGTCTACCACGCCCGCAGGCTGTCGCTGAACAACGGCGGCGCGCACATCTACCTCAAGCGCGAGGACCTCAACCACACCGGCGCCCACAAGATCAACCACTGCATGGGCGAGGGGCTTCTCGCCAAGTACATGGGCAAGAAAAAGCTCATTGCCGAGACCGGCGCCGGCCAGCATGGCGTGGCGCTCGCCACGGCGGCGGCCTACTTCGGCCTTGAGTGCGAGATCCACATGGGCGAGGTTGACATCGCCAAGCAGGCCCCGAACGTGAGCCGCATGAAGATGCTCGGCGCCAAGATCGTCCCGGTCTCGTTTGGCCTCAAGTCGCTCAAGGAGGCCGTTGACTCGGCCTTCCAGTCCTACGTCAAGGACCCGGTCAACTCCATCTACTGCATCGGGTCGGTCATGGGGCCGCATCCGTTCCCGCTGATGGTCCGCGATTTCCAGAGCATCGTGGGCGTTGAGGCGCGCGAGCAGTTCCTTGAGATGACGGGCAACCTTCCCGATGTCGTCTGCGCCTGCGTCGGCGGCGGTTCCAACGCCATGGGCATCTTCCGCGGCTTCATCAAGGACGACGTCGACCTCTACGGCGTCGAGCCGCTGGGCCGCGGCCCCGGCAAGGGCGACCATGCCGCTTCGATGACCTACGGCACCGAAGGCGTGATCCACGGCATGCGCTGCTACCTCCTCCAGAACGAGGATGGGTCGCCGGCGCCGGTCTATTCCTGCGCGAGCGGCCTCGACTACCCGGGCGTCGGCCCCGAGCACTGCTTCCTGAAGGACTCCGGCCGCGTCAACTACGTCACGGCCGACGACATGGAGTGCAAGGACGCCTTCTTCAAGCTCTGCCGCGCCGAGGGCATCATCCCCGCGCTGGAAAGTTCTCACGCCGTTGCCTGGGCGCTCAAGCACGCCAAGGAGATGGGGACGGGGACGATCCTCGTCAACCTTTCCGGGCGCGGCGACAAGGACCTTGACTACGTCCTCGAGCACTGGGGTGACGGTTCCGACATCCAGTAGCGTAATTTGCGCCTGGTTCGAAAAGCCGCGGGCATTCGTTGCCCGCGGCTTTTGTTTTGTTGTATAATGGATAATTATGTTTACAAACCCATTGGTCATAGCATTGATCTCAATTGTCGCCGGGTTGCTTGCCGGCTACGGCATAAGGGCGCTTTTTTCGCGTTGGCAAACGGATTCCATCGAAAAACAAGCGAAGGCCAAGCTTGACGCTACCGACGTCGAGATCAGCCGTCGCTTGCGGGAGGCCGACATCAAGGCCCGCACCGAAGTCGTCCAGGCGCGGGAAAATTTCGAGCAGACGGCCAAGACGAGGCTTGACGCGCTCCAGGAGCGCGACGACCGTCTTTCCGCGCGCGAGGAAAATGTCGAGCGCAAGCTTCACGTGATCGAGGAGAAGGAACGCTCCGTCCAGGCGCAGTCTGAGGCGCAGGCCGCGCTTTCGGCCGATCTCGCCAAAAGGGAGGACGAGCTTTCGCGCAAGGAGCTGGAAGTCACGATGCGGCTCCAGAAAGTCGCCGGCATGACGGCCGAGGAGGCGCGCGCCGCGTTGAGGAACCGCGCCAAGGACTCGATCAAGGCCGAGTGCAGCGCCTTTATCCGCCGGCGCTACGAGGAGGCCAAGAACGAGGCCGACGCCAAGGCCGCGGATCTCGTCGCGTATGCCGTCAAGCGCTATGCGCAGGGGCACGCCGGGGAATCGATGACGAGTTCCGTTCCGATTCCCAACACCGAAATCAAAGGCCGGATTATCGGGCGCGACGGCCGCAATGTGCGGACGATCGAGGCCGCCACGGGCGTCACCTTGCTTGTTGACGGCACTCCTGATGCCGTCGTTGTTTCCTGCTTCAATCCCGTCCGCCGCGAAATCGCCCGCCAGGCCCTTGTCGCCCTCATCGCGGACGGCCGCATTCATCCGGCAAGCATCGAGTCCGCCGTTGAAAAGGCGCGGGCCGACATGGAGGAGACGATGTTCCAGGCCGGCAAGGAAGCCGCCTACGCCTTCAGGCTGGAGGGCGTTTCGCGCGATGTCCTCGTTTCGCTTGGCCGGCTCAAGTTCCGCCTCAGCTACTCGCAGAACGTCCTCGAACACTCCGTCGAGGTCGCGCGCCTCATGGGCGCGATGGCCGACGAACTCAAACTCGACGGCCAACTTGCGCGCCGTATCGGGCTTTTCCACGACATTGGCAAGGGCCTGAGCGAAGAAGTCGAGGGCGGCCACGCCAAGATCGGCGCCGACATTCTCCAGCGGCAAGGCGAGGATCCGATTCTTGTCAATGCCGTGGCCTCCCACCACGAGGAGATCGAGCAGAAAAGCGTCTATGCCGTTCTTTGCACGGCTGCGGACGCCATTTCTTCTGCGCGTCCCGGGGCGCGCAGCGAGTCGAGCGAACTCTACTACGAGCGCGTCACCAAACTTGAGGAAATCGCGAAGTCGCGTCCCGGCGTCAAGACGGCCTTCGCCATGCAGGCCGGCCACGAGCTTCGCGTCATCATCGACCCCGAGGAACTCAACGACAGCGACACGATGCTTCTTGCGCATGACATCAGTTCCGACATCGAGGCCAACCTCAAGTACCCCGGCCAGATCAAGGTCGTGGTCATCAGGGAGCAGCGTTGCGTCGAATACGCCCGGTAATTTCAGGTAGTGCGAGAGATTTGACTTATGAAGGTGCTTTGGATAGGCGACATTGTCGGCGGCCCCGGCCGCCGGATATTCGCGGAAGTCGCGAAAGAGCTGAAAGGGCGCGGCCAGATTTCCGCGATCATCGCGAACGGTGAGAACGCCGCCGCCGGCAGCGGGATCACCGGAGCGCTCGCCGACGAACTTTTCCAGGCGGGAGCCGACGTCATCACCCTTGGCGACCATGTCTGGAGCCAGAAGGGAACCGACCAGTTCCTGGCGGGCGAGAGAAGGGTGGTGCGCCCCGCGAACCTCCCCGCGGCCTGTCCCGGCGTAGGCGTCACGACTGTTCAGACCGCGATCGGTCCGATAACCGTCGTCAGCCTGCTCGGCCGGGTCTTCATGAATCCGGCGGAGTGCCCGTTCCTGACGGCGGACGCCATCTTGTCGAAACTCCCCGGCAACTGCGGGCCTGTCTTCGTCGAAATCCACGCCGAGGCAACTTCCGAGAAAATCGCCCTCGGCCGCTACCTCGACGGTCGTGTCGCCGCCGTGGCCGGCACCCACACGCACGTCCCGACCAACGACGCCTGCCTCTTGCCGATGGGAACGGCCTACATCACCGACCTTGGCATGACGGGGCCGATCGATTCCGTCATCGGGCGGGAACTCGCCCCCGTGCTGCGGAAGTTCACGACGGGGATGCCGATGAAGTTCGACGTCGGCAAGGGGCCCGCCGTGATCCAGGGGGTTGTCATCGACATCGACCGCGCGACGGGCCGGGCCTTGTCGATCACGCCCTACATCCGCAGGGAGTCCGAACCGGGAGTTCTGGCTTGACAAGGAACAGCCGCCCGGGCTGTCGGCACTTTAACGAAGAAGACAAGAAACAAGACATGAAAAACATTTCGATTCCTGCACTGTTGGCGGCGGCTCTTTTCATCTTGGGCTGCGGCCGTTCCGGCGGTCTCAAGGAGAGCGGCGCGATGAAGTCCCGCGAGTGGCAGGCGGCCAATGCCGCCGAGCGTCTCGAAAACTATGACGACGCCATCCGCTACTACAACGCCACGATCAACAAGTACCATGACGTTGCGCTCGCCCACCTCCAGCTGGCCATCATCCTCCACGAGAAGAAACGGGACTACCTCGGCGCCATCATCAACTACCGCCGCTACATCGAGACTTCCGGAAATGGCGGTCAACGCGATTTCGCGATCATTTCAAACCGCATCGCCAAGGCCGAGGAACTGCTCTCCGCCGAGTATGTGCGCAAAATCGCCGCCGGCGAGTCTTCGCTCGGCGTCAACAGCGCGGCGACAATCGCCGAGCTCAACGCCCGCGTGGCGAAGCTCGAAGGGGACAAGAAGACGCTCGCCTCCTCCAACGAGACTCTTCGCGCCGAAGTCCGCCGCCTGAACAACAAGGTCGACTCCCAGCTCGTCTGGATCAAGCGCATCCAGAATTCACCGTCTGGCGGCCCCGGGGCTCCTGGCAAAATCGATTCCATCACAGTGACGGACGCCGACGGCAACTCAAAGGTTGTGCAGACCTACGAGGTGCGTCCCGGCGAAAACCTCTCGATGATCGCCGAGTATGTCTATGGCGACGCCAAGCTCTGGCCGCGCATTCGCGACGCCAACACCGACAAGATCAAGGATGACCGCGTCAAGGTTGGCGACGTGCTCGTCATTCCGTGAGGCTGCGATGTCGGAGTTCCAGAACAGACCTGAAAACATGCGGGGGCCGCGCCGCCGCCTCTGGCATTTCGACGGCCATGGCACGAACTGGAAACTTAACGTCCGTGACGAAGGGTCTTCCAGTTCCGCGCATCGCTACTCCGATCTCGACAACGGGAAACTGACCCACTACTGGCGGTTTGGCGTCACCCATTCCGACATCGAGGCGGAGGAAAACAAGGCCGATCCGGTCGACCGCAAGGCCGTTGTCGTCAAATGGCTCGTAGCCCTGCTGCTTTTCTGGCTTGTCTTTTCTTTTGTCGAGTTGTGATTGCCCATGAAAAAGTCCGTCGCCGTAATTGCCGTTTTGTCGTTCTGTTTTGCGCTGGCGCTTTACGCCGCCAACATTTGGCTCGGCACGCTCAACCTTGACGAGGGCTGGTACCTTTACGCGGCAAAGTCGTTTGCGGCGGGAAAGATGCCGTACCGCGACTTTTTCTTCACCCAGGCGCCCCTCCTTCCCGCCGTCTATGGCGCGCTTGCCGGACTGTGGGCGGGGCAGGGGGTTCTTGGCGGACGCCTTCTTACCGCCGGAATCGGCCTTGCCGCCGCCGTGCTGACGGCGTTTCTGGCGGCGACAGCCGTTCCCCGCCGCAACAAGTTCGCCGCGGGAATCACCGCCTTCCTCCTTGTCGCCGGCAACGTCTACCATTCCTATTTCACCGCCATCCCCAAGACTTATTCGCTTGCCTCGTTTTTCATCGCCGCCGGGTTCCTCTCCCTGGGCGATGCCGGCGCCGGCCGCGACGATGCTTCGCCGAGGTTGTCGGGCGTTTGGACTGCCGTGCGGGCCGCGCTTTGCGGTCTTCTCCTCGCCTTTGCCGCCAGCACGCGCCTTTCCCTGGGCGCGATGCTCGCGGCCACGGGCCTTGTGCTGCTTCTCGCCTTCCGGCGTTGCGGCTTTTCCTGGCTTTGGTTTGGCCTTGGCGGAATCCTGGGGCTTGGATTTGGCCTTGCCCCCTTTGTCCTTGGCCATGTCGATGCCTTCGCCTTTGCCAACTTCTTCCATGGCGGCAGGGCATCCGGCGGACTCGTTTTCGCGGCAGGCTCCCTTTCTCGCCTTGCGCGCAACTACATGCCGGTTTGCCTGGTCGCGCTCGCCTGTCTGGCGATGCCCCTCCTTGGCTGCCGCCGTCCGTCTGGGCGGCTGCCGGTTGCCCCGCTGGTTTGGCTGGCGGCCTTTGGCGCCGCCTTTGCCGTCCATTTGCTTTCGCCATTTCCCTATGACGACTACCAGGTGCCGTTGATGCCGCTTCTCGCCGCGGCATGTTCCGCTTTTTTCTGGCGGAAATGCGGACTTGACGAACGCGGGACCATGCGTTTGCTTGGATTGTTTCTGTTTCTGGCCGTGGTTTTTGCCGGCACGTCGCCGATGAACGAGTCGTGGGTGGTCGTCCGCAAAGACCGCTTTTGGGTCCGCACCAAGGAAAGGCCCGACCTCGCCGTTCTCCGGAAAGTGGGGCGCGACCTTTCCGCGAAGATCCCTGAAGACGGGTTTTTGCTGACCCAGGACACGTATCTCGCGGTTGAGGCCGGCTGTTTGGTCCCTTCGGGGTTTGAGATGGGGCCCTTTGGCTATTTCCCGGCCCTTGGCGATGAAGAGGCCGCAAAGTTCCACGTGCTCAATGAACGTCTTCTGGAAAAGGCCATTGTCGAATCGTCCGCCCCGATGGCGGCCTTCAGCGGCTATGCCTTCTCCATGGCGGCCCCCGCCATGGACTGCGCCGACGACACCCGCGAGGCGATGCTTGGCCGTGTTCGCGCCCGCTATTTGCCTTGCGGCGAAGTCGCGGACTTCGGCCAGGAACACACGCGGCTCGAGCTCTTCGAAAAAAACGATTGACAATTTTTGCAAGGCAAAGTAAAATTTCTCTAAATTGCTTGAGGCAGACATGTTGCATGTCTGTTTTTGAAGGGGGAAATGCTGATGTCCTTGTTTTTTTCCGGTAATTGCCAATTGCCTTCCAGGA
>JAZQOA010000010.1:0-3677 GCA_045627605.1 Kiritimatiellia bacterium
CTTGCCGCGGAAATCGTCGCGGCCGAAGCCATAGAGGTCGGCGAGGTTGTCCATGTGCGTGCGCAGGGTTTCGGACTGCGTGATCGGCGTACAGCTGAAGTTGGGGTTGTCCTCCTCCGAGAGGCGGGCGAGCGCCTCCTCGGCGGAAAGGCCCGACTGCGCGGCGAGCTTCTGCGCGGCTTCGGCCTTGAGGGCCTCCGTCTCGTCCGCCGTGAAGGCGAGCGAATCCACGGGGTTGCCGTCGATGTCGACCGTGACGAAGAAGTTCGGGAAGGCCCCCTGCTCCGTGCGCCTGGCGAAGTATTCGGAAAGGTTCACGCGCTGCTTCTCAAGGCGGCGGCAAAGCGACTCCGCGGCGGCCAGCGTCGTGGTCAGCTCGGGCATTTTCCCCGGATCGACGGCGACGGAGCCGTCGGCGCGCTTCAGCGTGAACTCCTTCGCGCCGAGCTCGATCAGCTTGCTCGTGAGCTTCGCGTCGCTCTCGATGTATTCGATTGTCTTGCCCTTCTTGAGGCCGTAGAGCGGCGGCTGGGCGAGGTAGACGTGGCCATGGGTGATGAGCGGGCGCATCTGGTTGTAGAAGAATGTCAGGAGAAGCGTGCGGATATGCGCGCCGTCAACATCGGCATCGGTCATGATGACGACCTTGTTGTAGCGGATGCGGGCAACGTCGAAATCGGGCTTCTGCTCGATGACGTTGCCTTCCTTGTCGCGGATCTCGGTCGTGCCGTTGCCGTAGCCGCCGCCAATCGCCGAAATGAGCGAACGAATCTCGTTGTTGGCGAGCATGCGGTCGAGTGCCGCCTTCTGGACGTTGAGGACCTTGCCGCGCAAGGGCAGAATCGCCTGCGTGGTGCGGTCGCGCCCCTGCGTCGCCGAGCCGCCTGCGGAGTCGCCCTCCACGAGGAAAAGCTCGCACTGCTCGCGGTTGCGGCTCGAACAGTCGCGCAACTTGCCGAGGAACTTGCCGAGCTTCCCCTCCTCCTTGCGCGTCTCCTCGGTGATTTTCTTGACCTTCTCGCGGATTTGCTGCTCGAGCAGCGCCTTCTCGATGATGGCGGTCTTGACTGCGGGGTGCTCGTCGAAATAGGTCTTGAGGCGGTCCGTGACGATCGACTGCACGATGCCCTTGACGTTGGCGTTGCCGAGCTTGGTCTTCGTCTGCCCCTCGAACTGCGGGTTGGTGACCTTGACGGAAATGACACCGTAAAGTCCCTTGCGGATGTCTTTGCCCTCGATGGAGACGAACTCCTGCGGGGTCTTGTCCTTGCCGCCCTTCTTGCCGCCTTTCTTGGCGGATTTCTCCGCCACCACGGCGCGCGCATAGTCGTTGACGATCTTCGACAGCGCCGTGCAGAAGCCGACGAGATGCGTGCCGCCTTCGTGCGTGTTGATGTTGTTGGCGAAGGTGTAGAGGTGCTCGTCGTAGTCGTCTGAGCAGTACTGCAGGGCCACGTCCACCGCGACGCTCTCGTCGGCCGTTGTCCGCGACCCGCTCATCGAAATCACCTCGGTCTCGCGGCAGGGCTTGGGGTTGTCCGCCGTGCCCTCAAGCGACATCTTGTTCTTGGTGAGCGACCGGACGAACCCCCGGATGCCGTCCTCATGGAGGAGGTCGGACTTCTTTCCGGTGCGCTCGTCGAAGAGCGTGATGTGCACGCCGGGATTGAGGAAGGAGAGTTCCTCAAGGCGCGTGGCAAGGATGTCGTAGACAAACTCGTAGCCGTTGCCGGCGTCGTCGTGGAAAATGGCCTTGTCGAGGTGGAACTGCACCTTGGTGCCGGTCTCGGACTTGGGGCACGTCCCGACGACTTCGAGGCCGTGCGTGACCTTGCCCGCCGAGAAGCGCTCGCGGTGCACTTTGCCGTCGCGCTTGACCCACACGACGAACCAGTCTGAAAGCGCGTTCACGCACGAGGCGCCGACGCCGTGGAGACCGCCCGAGACCTTGTAGCCCTTGCCCTCGAACTTGCCGCCGGCGTGAAGGACCGTGAGCACGACCTCGACCGTCGGCCGGTGTTCCTCGGGGTGGTCGTCGACCGGAATGCCGCGGCCGTCGTCCTCGACCGTGCACGACCCGTCCGCGCCAAGCGTGACGCTGATGTTGCGGCAGTAGCCGGCCATCGCCTCGTCGATGGAGTTGTCGACGATCTCGTAGACGCAGTGATGATAGCCGCGCTCAAACGTGTCGCCAATGTACATCGCCGGACGCAACCGCACGGCTTCCAGACCGTGCAGGACCTTGATGTCGTCGCCCGTGTAGGCGCTGTCAACCTTCATTTCGCCCTGGGAAGGTTGCAAGCCGTCCTTTGCGGCGGAATCCGCCGCATCCTTTTCATCTGCCATAAGTGCACCTTGAAATGAGTAAAAAATGGAGTAATTATTATATCATAAAGTGCGCGTATGCGCGCATACACGCGCACACGAGTGCAACAAAAGCCAAGGTTTTGATCCGGTCGATGCCCTTGACTGGTCTTTTCTGTCCCAAGTCATCTTGCTGCGACACCCCACCCAAACTTAATTTTTCCTCTCGGGAGCATGATCAGGATTCCATTGCCGATGCGCCCGTGCATTCCGCACCCCTTCAGGCGCATGCCGCTTTTTTGGAGCCGCTCCTTGTTGCCTGCCCTTTCCCTGCGTCCCGCCTACGCCGATTGCACACCGTCACCAGCCCCGACGGGCTTCACAAGCGCCCAGAGGGGTTCCGACACCGCCTCAAGCGCCAGGATCAGGGCCGCCTGCGTCACATGCCTTACTTCGACGGCAACAGGCCTTCCCGCGCCTTCCGCCGCAGCCCCGCCATCCTCGGCGACACAACTCGCGGCGTTGCCTCCGCTAAAGTTGTCAGCCCCGCAAGTCACGACAGCTACGCCCTCGGTTTTTCCGCCGTTGGCACCATCAGCCCCGCCGTTCCCGGCAACGCCATTCGCGACATTCCTTTTGGGACGGCCGCCGCGCCGCCGAACCCGCCCATCACGTCTTTCGGCGTCGTCGAGGATTTCCTGCAATTTCCGCCGCCACTCCGCCATTCTTCCGTCCGCCGCCCCGTCGGTGATCTTTCCCCCGCCATCGTTGCTCCCCGAGTCATCGCCGCTTATACCATCATTGCCGCATCTGCGGTCCCTGCCGCTCAAACGGTCATCGTCGCTTTTACCGTCATGTCCACATCTGCGGTCATCGTCGCTTTCCCCAACATCACGTTGATTTTGTTCCGCACATTCAGTATCTTTGCCTCCAGTATTAAGGCGCAAAATCTCATCATCATTTAAAAGTCGCCCGCCGACGGCGGGCGACCCTCCGCCACCGGCCCCGTTCGGCCCGTCATCCGCCTTCCCCGTCACGACGCCGAGCACGGCGTCGAGCGGGTGGGGCTCGTCCATGCCGATGGCCTGCCTCGCCCGGACGGCCATCGCCTTGTAGCGCATCGCCGTCGTGTACTTGACCCTGATCTCCGGGCAGTGCTCCGTGAGCCACCCCTTGACGCCCGGCTTGCGCCCCGCGAAGTCGCCGTTGCCGTCGAACATGATCCCGTTGTCCACGTACGCCTCGAGGTCGCAAAGCATCGAGCCGAACCGGAGCATCTCGACGTGCGACTCCCTCACCTTCGCCCACTGCGCCTTCAGCTCCGCGCTTGTCGGGCACTTGTTCGTGGTTTCGTGCCTCCGTATCCGCCGGCG
>JAZQOA010000011.1:0-19130 GCA_045627605.1 Kiritimatiellia bacterium
TCGCGCTGGGGCGGGGGTGCGCAGTTCCGCGTTGCGGGGGGTGAAGGCAACGGGCATCTTCGCCTTGTCGAAAATGGCCACGATGTCGCGGGCTTCATCGGCGGTTCCGTTCCCCAGCATGTCGCCGGCGCAGATGACGAAGCCTACGCCGTTCCCATGTGCGGTTTCCAATGCCGAATGGAGGGACAGTCCCTTTATGCGTGATCCGTAAATATGGTGCAAATCAGCGAAAACGGCGATTTTCATTTTTGGTGTAGCAGGGCGTCGATGGCTGTCCAGCCGGGGCAGCGGGTGAAGGCGGGGGAGGGAAATTCGGCCTTGGCGTTCCAGGGGCGCGAGAAGACTGCGACGCGGCAGCCGGGGATGCGCGAGAGATGGGCGAGCGCCGCGGGCGAATCCTCGACGGCGAAGTCATAGCGCCGCCGGCAGAACTCGTCGACCGTCAGCGAACGGGGGGCTCCGGGGAAGGGCGGGGGCGGTTCGCGGCCGAACTTGTCGACGTGGAGGACGGGCAGCGCGGCGAGTCCCCGTGCCGCAAGCCACTCCCTGGTCGGTCCCGCCGTGAGAAAGGGGCGGCCAGTCACGACTTCGATGTCGTGGCCTTCGCGGATCCACTTCCGCAGCGTCTCGGACGCCCCGGGCGTCTCCGGGTATGAGAGGATTTTTTCCCGCGAATGCGCGACCTCCATAAGCGCGTCGATCTCCGCCTTCGAGAGGCCGAAGGCCGTCTGCAGGTCGAAGACGAAGATGTCCTCGTAGGCGATTCTTTTGCCGTAGAGCTCGAAGCAGAGCGCGGCCAGGCTTCGTGCGGTCTCGGAGACGACGTCGTCGATGTCAACGTAGATTCGCATCGGGGCTGTTTCAGAACGTGAAGCGGGTGAATTTCGGGTAGTCGGCGAAGATCAGGCGCGTCGGGGCGGCATCTTCGTCGATTGCCGGGATGCGCGGCAGGGCGTCGTGGAAGCGGTTGTCGACGTTGTCGTCGTTGCACATCGAGACCTCGAAGAGGATGACGTCTCCGGTGCCGGGGACGCCTTGCCACTTGTGGTACTGGCCCTGGGCGATCGAGATGGACTGGCCGGGGTGGAGGACGACCTTTCCGCCGGCCGGCACAGAGACGATCTTGCCGTCGATGTTTGCCGCGACCGGGGTGTCGGCGAAGATGCCCGTCTTGCCCGCGCGGCAACCGGCGACATCGGCGAAGTCTTCCTCCGTGCAGTTGTAAAGCGTGATTTCAAGGTCGCCGCCGCCGCGGTTGATGATGTCCTCGCGCTTGCTCCAGTGGTAGTGGAAGGGGAGGATTTGCCCGTCGCGGACGTAGAGCATTTTCTCGGCGTAGGGCTTGGGGTATTTCGCCTTGTTGTGGAAGTTGCCGTTGCGGAAGGTGAAGATCGCGAGGCCGACGCGCATAAAGTCGTTGGATCCGAAATCCGTGACATCCCATCCCAGCATGTTTTCGACGAGCTCGACTTCGTCCTCGCCCAGCTTCCCCCAGTCTTCGGGCGTGTAGTGGGCGAATGGCGGCAGGGGAAATTTCGCCTCCTTGAGCGCGGCCATGGTGTAGTCGATGATGGAATTGATTTCGGAACGCTTCATGCTTTTTCTCCTTGCTGCCGCCCAGACAGAGGAACGGCCTTTCAAAATAGTATACCACAAAGGGTGCCGGCGGTTGTTTTATGCTATACTAATAGAGACTGCTTATGCGGATACTTGTCGTAAAATTGAGCTCGCTTGGCGACATCCTGCATGTTCTCCCGTGCGTCCACGCGCTCAAGGCGCAGACGGGCGCGGAGATCGACTGGGTGGTGCATCCGGAATTCGCCGCAATCGTGAGGTGCTTTGCCGACGTCGGCGAAGTCATCGAGTTTCCGCGCCGTCATTTCGCCAGGGACTTCCGTGCCGCGTTGCGCCACTTGCGCGCAAGGGAGTATGACCTGGCCGTCGATTTGCACGGGTTGATGAAAAGCGCCGTTGTCACGGCCCTGGCGCGCGCGAAGCGCAAAATCGGGCCGTCGTATTCCCGTGAACTCTCTTGGCTGCTCTACCCTGAGCGGGCGGGGCGCATGCATCGCGACTGCCACGCGGCCGTGCAGGCCTTCGACACGCTCGACTACCTGAAGCTCCGGCGGCCCGAGGCGGCGATGACGGCCTCGGATTTCCGTTTGCCGGATTTCAACGCCCCCGAAGGCTCGCCGCTTGTCGCGCTTGCGCCGGTTTCGCGTTGGGACTCGAAAAACTGGCCGGTGGAAAAGTTCGCGTCGCTTATCGCGCTGGCGGCCCGCGAGTTCCCCGGCGCGCGCTTTGCGGTGGTCGGGGGAAAGGCCGACGCCGCCGTTGGCGAGGCTCTTGCGGCGTCATGTCCGGGGCGGGTTGGCAATTTCTGCGGCAAGACCTCGGTGGCGGAGTCGATGGCGCTTCTGGCGAAATGCGACCTCCTGGTGGCAAACGACACGGGGCCGGTCCACATGGCGGCGGCGGTTGGCACGCGGTGCCTGGTCGTCTTCGGGCCGACGCGGCCCGACTGGACCGGGCCCTACGGCGACGGCCACCATGTCGTCATGAAGGCGCTGCCGTGCCAGCCGTGCCTCAGGAAGGTCTGCCCGCTGGGGACGAAGGCGTGCCTGCAGGCGGTGTCGCCGGACGAGGTCCTGTCGGAAATGCGCGGAATGCTTGCGAAAGGCGGTGAATGACGATGGGCCTTGTTCTGGCGTCGATGCAGGACGTTTTCAAGGGGGGCTTCCAGATCGTGATCATCGCGTCCCTGATCTTCGGCCTCTACAAGAAGATCTTCAAGGGGACGCGAAGCGCGCAGATGCTGGTCGGCATTGCGATTGTCCTTGGCGGACTCTCCTTTGTCACGCTTCTCTTCGATTTCGACGTGCTGAAGTTCCTCCTGGGAAAACTGGTCCTCGGCATTGCCTTCGCCTTCATGGTGATTTTCCAGCCCGAGATCCGGCAGGCGTTCCTGACGATCGGGCGCAGACGCTTCAGAATCGAAAACGACGAGGTCAAGGACAAGGTCGTCGACATCGTCTGCACCGCCGCCGAGACGCTTTCGATGCGCCGGTATGGCGCGCTCATCGCCATCGAGCGCAATTCGCATTTGCTCGAATACGTGAAAAGCGGCACCGAACTCAACGCCCCGATCGTCCTCCAGCTTCTGACCGCGATCTTCTATCCCAACACGCCGCTCCACGACGGGGCCGTGATTATCAAGGGCGAGACGATTGTCGCCGCGCGCTGCGTGCTGCCGCTTTCGGCGACGGATGTCGGCAGGGGCATGCGGCATCGCGCCGCCATCGGCCTCAGCGAACGCGCCGATGCCGTGGTGGTTGTCGTCAGCGAGGAAACGGGGTCGATTTCAATCGCGTTTGGCGGTAGGTTGATTTCCAACTTGTCAAAGGAATTGCTGGCCAAATATCTCGTCAAACTGCTGCACAAGGAGGGGCTGACCGACGCCATCAGACGCTCGTTCAGCGAGTTCGAATCCGAAGTCCAGGCGTCTGGCGCCGCAAGCAAGACCACCCCCGCCCCGGCGCAGGGCGGAACGGAGGGCGAACATGAAGCTTGATTTCAGGGGGAGGCTTTCCCAGTGGTATTTGGCGGTCCGCGGGTATTTCAAGAGCCGGGAGATGCGCGAGGATGTGTCGCGAAAGTTCACGGCGTGGCTCGATGTCAACAAGTGGGCGCTTCTCGTCTCCGTCTTTCTTGCCACGTTGATTTACGTTACGGTTCACCAAAAGTCTGAAATCAGCAATTTCGACCGCCTGGCGGAAGTCGTCGTCAAGGGGGTCCCCCCGGGGGTGTCCATAGGCGTCAGGCCTTCCGTCATAAACGTTACGTTTCGCGGCACCAAGGAGCAATGGCAGCAGGCCTCGCTTGAGGACGCGCCGAAGATTGAGATTCCCTATCCGAAAAAGCAGATTGAAAACCCGGAACTTGACAAGGGTGGAAATGGCCGCCTGCTTCAGGTCCCGCTCAAGCTCCGCTATGTCAAGTGGCGCGGCTGGCGCGGGTTTGGCTCGCTGGAAGTCGTCGGTCTTGAAAGCAAAAACGTCGTGTTGGCCTTCGACCGCGAGGAGGAAAGGATGTTCCCGATAGATCCGCCCAAGTTGACGGGAAACCCGTTCAGGGGGAGCGCCCTTGTTGATTTCAACCCGAAGGCGGCGAGGGTCCGGGGTGGCCAGACGAAACTTGACGCCTGGGAGGAACTTGGAAAGCGCCTTCGCCTGCCGAGCATATCCGTCGAGGGAAGGGCCAGGTCCTTTTCCCAGGAGGCCGACGTATTGCCGCCGGAAGGTGACGAGGCCGGGATCATGGTCGTCAAGCCGCAAAAGGTCACGGTTGGCGTCACGATTACGCAGCTCAGCAAGGAACGCGAATTCGAGGATGTTCCCGTGCGCCTTGCGTTGAGCCCGGGACTGGCGGTGCTGGAGGGGAATTCCATTGATCCGCCGGTGGTCGGCGTTCTGCTCAAGGGCCCTGAAGACACGGTCGGGCGCATTGCGCCCTCCAATGTCGCCGTTTACGCCGAGATCGGTGAGGACGCCCTGGCGGCGGGAACGAATTCAACGTTGCTGAAACTTTCGGTGCTTGTCCCGCCGGACGCCTCGGTTTTCTCGGTCGTGACGGATCCTGAAACGGTCTTGTTCATCCCTGGCGAAAGACCCGTCCCTGAAATCGCCGAGTCCGAGCCGGCCGGCACGAACAGCGTCGTGGACGTTGCCGTCGGCTCCCTGGATTTGGCCGGGGCGGCCGCGCCCACCAACATGGCGCAGGTGGCGTCCGCCACGACAAACGACGTGGAGGCCGCCGCGCAATGAACTTGGTGCCGGACGTGCTTTCCGAGGACTTGGCCGCCTACAACGACGAGCGTCTTAGAAACGAGGGCCGCCTTCTCAACAGGGCGCATCCCCTGCCGCGCACACTTGCGGAGTGGCGGGTGCG
Source organism: Kiritimatiellia bacterium (assembly GCA_045627605.1). GTDB lineage: Bacteria > Verrucomicrobiota > Kiritimatiellia > RFP12 > JAAYLN01 > RGIG5952. The sequence goes on from JAZQOA010000011.1 coordinate 4,948, forward strand.
CCGCGAGGAAATCAAGGCGAAAATCTGGGCGCTTGCCGGCGTGTGCCACGATTCCTCCGTCGATCTTGACTTGAAAATCGTGAAGTCGTTGAAGTGCGAGGGCTACACGGTCCACGCCGTCCACTACCAGACGCGTCCCGGCATTCGCGCGACGGCGCTGCTCTACGTGCCGGACGGCGAAGGCCCGTTCCCCGGCGTGCTGAATCTCCATGGCCATTCGAAGGAGGGGCGCCGGATGGCCTACATCCAGGCGCGCGGCCATTCGCTCGCCAAAAACGGCTACGTATGTCTTTCGCCCGACACCTGGGGCATGGGCGAGCGCAGCACCGTCCACGAGGAATACGAGTACCACGGCGCGATGCTGGGCGGCTCGCTTTTTCTCCTTGGCGAGACTTTGCTTGGCGCCTTGCTCGTCGACAACATGCGGGGCGTGGACTTGCTCGCCTCGCTCCCCGTTGTCGACGCCGGGAATCTTGCCGTGACGGGCGAGTCGGGCGGCGGCAACGCGACAATGTGGGTCGGCGCGATGGACGAGCGCCTCAAGGCGGTGATGCCCGTCGTGAGCGTCGGCAGCTTCGAATCGTATGTCATGCGCAGCAATTGCTGTTGCGAAGTTTTGCCGGGGGGGCTCTGCGCCTTCGAGGAGGACGCCGTGCTGGCGCTTGTCGCCCCGCGTTTCCTGCGCATGCTCAACGCGCTCCAGGATTCAAACCCGACCTTCTCCGTTTCCGAGATGATGCGCAGCTATCGGCGCGCCAAGGAGATCTTTGCGCTTTGCGGCGCCGAGCAGAACATCTCATTCGCGCCTTTCGACACCGGGCACGGCTACAAGCCCGTGATGCGCGAGGCGATGCTGGGCTTCCTCGACTATTGCCTGAAGGGCGTCGGCAACGGGAATGCCCGCGCCGAGCTGCCCTACGGCACGATCCCCGATTTCGATGCCCTCGCTGTTTTCGGGCGCGGAGATCGGCCCTCCGGATTCGGGACCATTTCCGAATATTGCGGGGCGCGCTTCGCCGCGCTTCGGGCGCGTGGCGCGAAGACGCTTCCGGCCGAAGACGAGAAGGCGGAAATCCGCCGCGTCTTCGGTTGCGTCCGCGAGGTCTGCTGCGAGGCCGTCCCGCTTGGCTGCGTCGGCGGCGGGGAAACAACCTGCGTCCGCGTCGAAGAACCGCCATGCGGCGTCCGCGAGCGATATGTGCATCGCGTCGGGGCATTGGGCGCCGAAGGCGCGGAATTCGACAGGTGGCTGCTGAAAGGCCCGCGTGGACTTGTCGTGCCATGCCTGGTGCGCGAGGCTTCCGGGGCGTGTTCCGCGACCTACGCGATGTCGTCGGCCACGGGAAAACGCGGATTGGAAAAGTGCGCCCGCCTCGACGAACTGCTCGCGGACAAATCCGCCCGGATTGTTCTTTTCGACCTCTTTGCCACGGGGGAGAACGGCGCGACGGAGCTTGAACCTGGCCTCCCCGCTTTTCACACCGTGGCGCGCGCGTTGCTTTGGCTGGGGCGGAGTTTGATGGGCGAGTGGACGGATTGCTACCGTCTGGTGGCGTCTTTTGCGCGGTCGGCGTTGAAGGCGGACCGGCTCGTCTTATTCGGCAAGGGCGAGGCCGGTGTCGCCGCGATGGCCGCGACCATTCTTGAACGCGGAAAAGACGCCGTGGCTTTTGAGGGCGAGGATGTGCCTGGGTCTTTTGCGTGGGCCGGGGGCGAGACGAGGCCCGCGCCGTGGCGGACATGCGCCGAGCTGGTTGCGGGCTTTTCGGAGTGGGGCGACGTCGCCCGCCTGAAGAGGGGCCTTGCCCAGGCGCTTGGAGAGGACGGGGTTCCCCCCCGGAACGGCAAGGAGAACGGAAGATGAGATGTCCCAAATGCGGCAACCAGGACGACAAGGTGCTCGACAGCCGCTCGGCGCATGACGGCAAGACCATCCGCCGCCGGCGGGAATGCCTCGCCTGCGGCCATCGGTTCACGACCTTCGAGGAGATCATGCGCGAGGAACTGCGCGTCGTCAAGCGCGACGGGCGCCTTGAGGAATTTTCGCGGCAGAAGCTCTACACCGGCATTATGACGGCGTGCCAGAAGCGCCCCGTTTCGGCGGAGCAAATCGACGCCATAATCGACGGCGTCGTCGAGGAGGTCGGCAAACTCGACGAAAACGACGTGAAGTCGTCTCTCCTCGGCGAACTCGTGATGAAGCGCCTGGAGAAACTCGATTCCGTGGCGTACGTGAGGTTCGCCTCGGTTTACAAGCGCTTCGCCGACGTCGGCCAATTTAAAAACGCGATAGACGAACTGAAAGGAATCATCGATGAACCTTCCGCAAATCGGTAGCGACCCCCGGCTCGGGGCGATTCTCAAGCTGGCGTTCGAAGAGGACGTCGGGACGGGCGACGTGACGACGGAGGCGCTGGTCGATCCCGCCGCCGTCGCAGAAGGCGAAATCCTTTCGCGCGAAGACTGCCGCGTGGCGGGCGTCCCCGTCGCGGAGGCCGTCTTCAAGGCGGTGTCGCCCGAAGTCCGGTGCGAAACCGTGGTGGCGGACGGCGGCGACGTCGCCGCCGGCGGCACGGTGATGCGCTTCCGCGGCCCGGCGCGCGCCATTCTCGTCGCGGAGCGCACGGCGCTCAACTTCATGCAGCGCATGTGCGGCATCGCGACGATGACACGTGGCTTCACCCGCGTGGTCGAGGATCTCGGCACCCTCATTCTCGACACGCGCAAGACCACGCCCGGCCTGCGCTTCCTCGAGAAGTACAGCGTGCTCTGCGGCGGCGGCACCAACCACAGGATGGGCCTCTACGACCGCGTCCTCATGAAGGACAACCACCGCAGGCTCTGGGCCGGGAACAATCCCGGGCGGCTTGACCTCGCCGTGCTGGAAGCGCGCAGGCGCTTCCCCGGCGTCATGGTCGAAATCGAGGTCGAGTCCCTTGAGGAGCTTCGCAGCGCATTGCCCGGCAAGCCCGAATGGGTCATGCTCGACAACATGGACTGCCCGACGATGCGCGAGGCCGTGAAAATCGCCCACGGACTTGCCCGGCTTGAGGCTTCGGGCGGCATCACGCTGAAAAACCTCCGGCAAGTCGCCGAAACCGGCGTCGACGCCGTTTCGCTTGGCTGCCTCACGCATTCCGTGAAGTCAATTGATCTCTCGCTCGAATGGAGCGCGGTGTAGGGCGGCCGGGCCATTCCCCTTTTACAACCGGCTGTGGCCGTTGGCTCCTTTCCCGGAATCGTCGCTATGAAGACGAAAACAAAAAGCAAGAACATCTCCATCGTTGTCGCGCTTGTCCTGGCCGTTGTCTTGTGCGTGGCGTTCATTGTCGCCTACGCGGTGGTGTACCGTGAAACGCGGCAGAACCTTATCCGCGCGACCGAGGACAAGATCGCCATAATCACCGAGAATACCACGGCCTTCCTGCTGAAGGCGAAGGCCGTCGTCGCCTCGGAAGCCGGCAGCATCGAGCATATCGTCGCGGAGGGCGGCGGCAACGCGGATATCCTGAAGTACCTCCTGTACCAGACGGACTTCCAGCTTGCCAAGATCGACCCCCGGTTCACCGGTGTCTACGGATATTACCGCGGGGAGTATCTCGACGGCAACCGCTGGGATCCATACGCCGGCGGCGCGAAGTACAACCCGAAGGAGCGGCCATGGTATCTTGCCGCGATAGCGGAGGCCGGCCGGGTGGCGGTGGCGACCCCCTATCTCGACATGGACACGGGAAACATCGTCCTTTCCATTACGAAAATGCTTTCCGACGGGGAAAGCGTGACGGGCATGGACATCAGCCTCGCCAATCTCTCGGACGCCATCGGCGAATATCTTGCGGGCGGCCACTTCGACTACGCCTACATCATCGACAATGTCGGCACCGTTGTCGCCTCCAGAATCGCGGAGGAAACCGGTCGCAACTACTTCTCGTCGGACGCCGACAAGGATGCGCTGGGCGTCGCGGGCTTGTTCCGCCGTGCGCTTGCGAGCGACGAGCCCTTCGAATATGCCGTCGGCGGCAACACGTACCTTGCCATTTCCAAGACGATCGAGAATGGCTGGCAGGTTGTTGCGCTGACCGATGCGGCCGCCGTCTTGTTCCCGCTGTACCGGATGGCGGGCGTGTGTTTCCTTCTTCTTGCCGCGCTGGTCGCCGTTCTGCTGTTTTTCGCGATCCGGTCGATCCGGGATGGCAAAAGAACCCTGCTGGCGCAGCAAAAGGAGCGGGAATACGTCAAGGAACTGAGGGACTTCGCCGACCGGCTTTCAAGCTACAAGCGGGCGATCCTTTCCGATGCGCTGATCTCCCTCGAGGTCAACCTGAGCAAGGACGAGTTGTACTACGGCGTCTGGAAGGACGACACGGGGGCCGAAGTCCCCCTGGAGGACATTGTCGGGCTGGAGATGCCGTGCAGCTACGACAAGTATATCGGGATATGGAACAGGCGTTTTGTCAGGGGCGCCGCCACCGACCCCTTCTCCGGCAGCACCGACAGGGAGTACCTGCTGGGCGTCTTCGCGGACGGGCGCAATGAAATCACGTTTGACTACGAGGCGAAAACCATTTCAGGTCGAAGCGCGTGGCTGCGCCGCAGCATTTGCATGACGCGGAACCAGGGCGGCGAAGTTATCGCCTACACGAGCGTGAAGGACATCTCCGCGTTGATGGACCAGGCCAGGCGGGAGGCGAAATTCGTCAAGTCTCTGGCGACGGAGTACGACAGCATCGCGGTCGTCGGCATAGAGAAGGACAAGCGCGATGACAAGGTGCTGATCCACAGCCGCATATCCGCCGATATCGCCGCCATAATCGACGACGAGACGGCAAATGAGGTGAGCTTCGGCAGGAAGCTGCGCCTTTTCATGAAATTCGTCCACCCGGATGACCGGAAGATGTTTGAGGAGAACGTCAAAAGGGAGGTGATTCTCGACTCTTTCGCCCGGGACCAGACCTATGTCGTGGATTTCAGGATTGTGAAACCGGATGGCTCGTACCTGTATTACCAGATGCGTTTCGTGCCGCTCCGGGGCGACGACGACAACCTGACGGGCCTGATCGTCTGCCTCCGCAATATCGACGAGGAAATTCGAAAGGAACTGGGCGTCCGCCATGAGCTGGAAGGCGCGAAAATCGCGGCGGAGGCGGCAAACCGGGCGAAGTCGTCGTTCCTCTTCAACATGTCGCACGATATCCGAACCCCGATGAACGCCATCATCGGCTTCACGGACATCGCGGAAAAGCACATCGACGAAAAGGAGCGCGTGAGGGAATCCCTCGGCAAGGTCAGGATGGCGGGCAACCACCTCCTGTCGCTGATCAACGACGTCCTGGACATGTCCCGCGTGGAGTCCGGCCGCGTGAAGACCGAGGAGGCGCCCGTGTGCATCGACACGGCGAAGGACAATCTTTTCAGCATCCTCGCGGGCCAGGCGGAGGCAAAGAACATCCGCTTCACCTCCGAAATGGCCCCGTCCGTCGTGCATCACTGGATCTATGCGGACCGGTTGCTGATGATGCGCGTCCTCACCAACATCGTTTCCAATTCCGTGAAATACACGAATCCCGGCGGGACGATCACCTTGCTCGCGGAAGAACTCCCGTGCGACAAGGAGGGCTACGCGCGTTTCCGCTACACCGTTGCCGACACCGGCATCGGCATGAGCGAGGAGTTCCTCGCCCATGTTTTCGAGCCATTCTCAAGGGCTGAAACCGCCACGAGGAGCGGCGTGGTTGGCACGGGCCTTGGCATGGCGATTACCAAGTCGCTGACGGAACTTATGGGCGGCACGATCGCCATCGAAAGCGAACTTGGCGTCGGCACCACGGTGCGTCTCACTTTTGAAAACCGGATTGCTCCGGCCTCCAGCCCGGTGGACGGGGCTTTGGAAAACGTCGCCGCGGATTTCAGCGGGAAGAAAATCCTTCTCGTGGAGGACAACGAACTCAACCGCGAGATTGCCACGGAGATTCTCGTTGAGAGCGGTGTTGAAATCGACGTGGCGGAAGACGGGGATGTCGCCGTGGAAAAAATGCGGAACGCGGCCGAAGGACAGTACGACCTGATCCTCATGGACATTCAGATGCCGCGCATGAACGGCTATGCTGCGACACGGGCGATTCGCGCCTTGCCGAACGCGAACGCCGCCCGCATCCCCATTGTCGCCATGACGGCAAACGCATTCGACGAGGACAGGCAAAACGCCTTTGCCGCCGGCATGAACGGGCACATCGCCAAACCGATCAACGTGCCGCATTTGATGGCCGTGCTTGCTGAAATCTTTAAGGGACGTTGAAATGGTCAGGATTCTGCGGGCCGACATTACGACGCTTGCCGTTGACGCAATTGTCAACGCGGCGAACGAGCTGATGCTGGGCGGGGGCGGCGTGGACGGCGCGATTCACGCCGCGGCGGGCGAGGAGTTGTTCGATGCCTGCCTGAAGGTTCCCGAGGTGCGCCCGGGCGTGCGGTGTCCGACGGGCGAGGCGCGGATTACGCCGGGCTTCCATCTGCCCGCGAGGTTCGTGATCCACGCGGTCGGCCCGGTTTACCGCGACGGACAACGCGGCGAACCGGAAAAACTTGCCGCCTGCTACCGCAATTCGCTCGCCCTTGCGGCGGAGAACGCCTGCCGCACGGTTGCCTTCCCCTGCACCTCGACAGGCGTCTACGGCTATCCGCTCGAAGACGCGGCGAAAATCGCCGTCCGCGAGGTGAATGCGTTTCTTTCGTCCCATCCCGAAATGGAAGTGACCTTCTGCTGTTTCTCGAAACGGGATGCGGATGTGTACGAGATGTGTGTGCGATGACTTGGCGGAAGGAGGAGATGACGAATGAATATGAAAGGTTTGAGAAAGCCGATTGGGAACGAACGGGAACTGGAGTTCGCGGTGTTTTGCATCGTGCTTGAGAAATGCAAGGTTTTGAAGCCGCTACTTGAAGGTGCGCAAATGTTAATGGAGGAGGCATAAGATCATGAAGAAGAACTTTGGCGCGAAAGCGTGGCTGTATCCGATGCCGGTGCTGATCATCGGGTCGTATGATGAGGAAGGGCGGGCGAATGCGATGAACGCCGCGTGGGGCGGAATCTCGTTGGAGGACCGCATCTCGATCTGCGTGGACGACGCGCACAAGACGACGGCGAACATTCTGAAGCGCAAGGCGTTCACCGTCCACGTCGCGGACGCGAAGAACGTCGTTCCGTGCGACTACGTCGGAATCGTCTCGGCGAATGACGAGCCCGGCAAGCTGGCGAAGACGGGCTGGAAGATTGCCAGGAGCGCGTTTGTCGATGCGCCGGTCATCGAGGATTTGCCGATGGTGCTCGAATGCGAGCTCGTCAGCTACGACAAGGCCGATTGCCGCATGGTCGGCAAGATCGTCAATGTCGGCGTTGACGAAGCGTGCCTGGACGGAGGCAAGGTGGATGTCGCCCGGCTCGATCCCGTCACATTCGATCCGGTCAACCATGCGTACCTGCGGCTTGGGGAAGGCGTTGGCGCGGCGTTTAAGGCTGGCTTGGCGCTGAAGTGACTTCCGGGGCGGGGCGTGGGCGTCCCGTGCGGGACGCTGGCTCGCCTCTGCCGCGGAAAGACGCAGCCCTTGGAAAACTGTCGTTGCCGCCACGCCTACGGCGTTGCCTTTTGCGGCGGACGCTCAGTCATTTTCCGCTTGAAGTCGCGGAGCATGATGAAGTAGTCGATGGCGATGGGAATGAGCCCGCCCAGCCAGGCGGCGGGGTTGGCGAGGCAGACGCCGGTGAAGCCCCAGATCGCGGAGAGCCCGACTGACGCCGCCGCGCGGCAGCCGATTTCGACGAAGCCCGAGAGCACGGGCACGAAAGCCCGGCCCAGCGATTGGATCACCGACTTGCAGATGACGAGCGGGACAAGGATGACGCTGAGGACCGAGTTGATCATCAGGTACTTGAAGCCGTTGTCGATGAGCTCCTGCGACTCGCCCTTCGAGATGACGCTCAGCAGGAACTTGCCGACGAAGAAGATCAAGACGGTGCTGGCGGCGATGGAGATGTAGGCCATCCCCATGCTTTGGCGGACGCCCTGCCGGATGCGGTGGTATTTGCGGGCGCCGTAGTTCTGCGCGGCGAAGACGGCGGCGGCGGAGCCAAACGACATCAGCGGCTCGATAAGGAAGCCCTCGAGCTGCGCGGCGGTCGAGTAGGTCGCGGTGAAAACCTTGCCCAGGCTGTTGTTGGCGAAGGTGATGATGATGCCGCCGATTGAAAGCACCATGTTGAGGAAGGCCATCGGGAGGCCGATGTGGAGGAGTTCGCGGCAGGTTGCGGAGTCGGGCTTGAGGTCGCGGACGCCGAAGTGAAGTTCCGGGACGTTTTTGACGACGTGGCGGACGGCGAAGACGCCGGAGACAAGCTGGGCGATCACCGTGGCGAGCCCGGCCCCCGCCGGCCCCATCTTGAAGCCGACGATGAAAAGGATGTCGAGGATGATGTTGGCGACGCAGCCGGCGATCAGGAAGTAGAGCGGGGTCTTGGAGTCGCCGAGGGCGCGGAGCATGTTGGCCAGGACGTTGTAGAGCGCGGTCGTAGTCAGGCCCGCGAGAATCCACATCAGGTAGCCGTGGGAGTCGCCGATGATGGCGGGGTCTGTCCGCAGGAGCTTCAGGATGGAATCGAGGAGGATGAGTCCAAGCGTGGTCTGGATGGCGGTGAAACCCACAAGCAGGACGAGGCTGTTGCCGAAGCAACGCTTGACGCCGGGCATGTCGCCGGCGCCGAACCGTTGGGCGGCAAGGGCGGCGAACCCCGTCGTCACGCCCTGGATCGCGCCCATGAAAAACCAGACGAGACTGCCGCAGGCGCCGACGGCGGCGAGGGCGTCGACGCCGAGGGTGCGGCCGACGATCACCGTGTCCACCGTGTTGTAGAACCTGTGGAACAGGCTGCCGAGAAGGTAGGGGATGGCGAAGAGGAAAATCAGCTTCGCGGGGTTGCCCTTGAGAAAGTCCTTGGTCATTGCTTTGGTTTGGCCCGTTGGCTTGGGCTCTCCTGTGAATACGGACAAAGGCGCGTTGACCGCGCCCTTGCTGCCGGCATTTCCGAAAAGGCTGTCTCCCCTTTCCTGAAAATGCCGTAAATGTTGAATGACTATTTTACCATAATTTTCCGTTGAGGTTCGCCGTTGATATCGCGCTGAAAGTAGCGTGGAAAGTTTTGGGTGATGGCCGAGTACGCAATCATGTGCGACGTCCGTGCATAGAAGGGGAGCCGGTGGAGCTACCCGGAGTACAGCCCGGTGAAGACGGAACGGCATCGCCTCAACAAGGGGCTGCGGATGAAGATGACGAACCTCGTGGCGCAGGAGTTCGCGGAACTCGTGGAGGTGGTGGCTGTCACCGTGCGGCGATGAAGCACCAGGCACCGATATGGTCGAAAGTCCGCAGAGATTATTGCGGCAGTTTCAATTCACATCCCCGCGGGGGCGACCTCTCCGTCCTCAACGCCCTGCGCGGCGGGAAGCCCCTTGGACGAGAAGCCGTTGCGCTCCGCCGACGGCGTGAGGACGACGAGGGCGACGCCCCCCGCCTGCTGCAGGTGGGGCCCGACGTCGGCCAGGACGTCGTGCGTGTCCTCCGCGAAGGCCCTGCAGCCGCCCTGCAGGAGCGTTTCGTCGGCGTTGGGCAACGCCGCGATTTTCACTTGAATTTCCTTGAGCGTCATGGTAGAATGTTACTTGTGCCTGCCGAATCCGGCCCCGGTTAACAGTCTGGCATTATTGCGATAGACGGCTGGGTGTCCCGGCGGGCATTCTTCTTTTTTGGATGCTGAGTATTCCATCGCGTCCTCCGCAAAGGCCATGCAGCCCCCTTGCCGAAGCGTTTCGTCGGCGTTGAGCGCCGACGCGATTTTCACTTGAATTTCCTTGAGCGTCATGGTAGAATGTTCTTCGTTGTCCGCAGACGTGGAAGCCGGGCGTGTCGCGCTGCAATGCGCGCTATGGGCGAGTGCCAGCCTCGAATGCGTCCGCGGACTTCTTTGTCTTGTAGAATGTCGTCAGCGTGGATTTCGCCCCGCCGTCCCATCCAAGGTGCAGGATGCACCCGTCGAGTGTGTCCTCCGCGAAGGCCCTGCAGCCGCCCTGCAGGAGCGTTTCATCGGCGTTGAGCAACGCCGCGATTTTCACTTGAATTTCCTTGAGCGTCATGGTAAGATATTCTCCGCGGTTGGTTGATGTCCATGGAGGCTCGCCTTAGGCGGGACCTGACGCGGGAGGTTGACCAGCCGCTTTCGTCTTGTACATCGTAGCCAGCCGCATGATCCGTTTCGATACGTTCCTCTGTTTGGCGACGTTGGTCTCCTGGATGATGTCGAGCTGGGGCTTGACGCAGCCGAAAAGCGCGTCGATGGCGAGCGTGACGCCGGGGGATGTGATTGCCATGGTGTGTTTTCCTTTGGTTGCTGGTTTGCGGTTAGTTGGCGAAGTCGGCCTTGTGGGCCTTGTAGAACGCGGCGCGTTCCTTCGGGGGGAGGGCGGCGAGCTGTTCCCTCGTCGCCTTGCCGATGGCCGGGGCCTTCGCGGCGGCGGCGTTGAGCAGTTTCTGCTCCTGGCGGGCCGCCGGGGCGGCGGGCGCCTTCATGTTGGCGATGATCGCCTTCGCCGTTTCGGGCGACGCGAGATAGGCGTTCTTCAGCGTCTCCCTGTCGCACTTGTCCTCGTTCTCCGCGGCGAATGCCTCCGCCTCGGCGTTGGCCTTGGCTGCTTCCGCCTCGGCCTTGGCGTCTATCAACGCCTGGACGGCCGCTTCTATCGCGGCGTCGTCCGCGTCGGGCCCTAGCCCGAGCATTTCCTTGAGTTTCTCCATTGCTGGTTCCTTGGTTGGTTCGGCGGTTCCGCCGCCGGCGGTAGAGTTGAGTATCGGATGCACCGGGAGGTTCGGCCTGTTGGTGAGGGCGACGCTGTCGAGGCGGCAGGGCTCGCCGCCCCCGTCGAGGATCCACGCGACGCTCACGAAGCGGTAGCGGCGGTTCGAGACCGCCTCCGCGCCCTTGTCCGTGAAGCGGAAGGTGCCGACGAGGCCCTTTTCCGGATCGGCGCGGAGCCCGGTCACCCAGGCGGCCGCCTCTTTCCGGATCGGCGCGGGGCCCGGTCACCCAGGCGGCCGCCTCCGTGCCGCCCTCTATGCTCCCGTGGTCGATGTCCACGAGCACCTCGCCGGAGAAGTTGGCGACGAGCCGGGAGACCGCCTCGACGGTTACGTGCTGCACGACCTCCTTCTGCTTGCCGTGCTCGTCCACGGTCGTGTTCGGCCAGTCGCCGAAGGGCGCCAGCTGCACCTCCAGCTCGTCGCCGGGGCTGATTTTTCCGGGAAGTTCACGCGTTTTCATTTTTTTTGCTTGCGTTATCCTGTCAAAAGTGGTTAAATGTTTACGGTGAAACGGGGAAGGCCGCACGACCAGTGACCCCGTGAGCAACCCGGTATGGGGCGTGCGCCCTGAAAGTCCCGGGGTTCCGCCCGTTGGATGCGGGATGGCGCGGCGCCATCGGTGCGGGACGCGGTGCCAGCCACCCGCGTCAGATCAGAGAGACCGTTTGGATTCATTTCCGGCGGCCTCTCGCTTTTTTTTCGTCCGGGAAGAAAGTGAACGTGTCCTCGACATCGCCGTTCCTGTCCGTGCAGACAAGCATTCCGAAATCATCGAATGACATGGCGTAGCTCCATGAACCCGGCCCGCCCTTCGCATTGGGTTTGCGGTTGCCTGCCCGTGCCGTTTTTATCGCGTACTGAAGCAGAACTTTTCGCTCTTCGGCCTTCCGCGCGGAATGGTCGTCCGTATGCGCCAGGAGTTTCTCGCCGAAGCCGATTCTTACGCCGGCAGTCCGTGTGCCGACGTAGAATCCTTCCTTCAGCGCGAGTTCTGCGGTTGCCGCGTCCATTGGGCGCGGGTCTTTCGCAGCCGCGAGGAGTTGCGTGACGAGTTCGCTGTGGTTGTGGTTCGGATGAGTGCATCCGCTCTGTCCGATGAAACCTCCGTCCTGCGGGCATCTACCGGGCATTTTCATCCTCCCAGTGCTCAACGCGCCAGTCGCCGTCAAGGCCGGTGATGCGCTTGAACTCCGCTACGGCCTCGTCGTCGGTCAGAGGCGCCCAGTCGTCGGCCCCGGCGTGTTCCGCGCCGTTGGCGTCCGTGGAGTTCTCCACCGCGCCTTTGTCCGCGACGGTTCCGGCGAACTCCCCGGCCATGGCCTCCTCGATCACGGCGGCCATGGCGGGGTCGTCCGGCATGAGCGAAGGCAGCTCCTCCGCCAGCCTCGCGGCATCCCCGCGGACGTCCTCCCCGGCCTCCATGCGCTTCAGGAGCAAGTTGATTTTTTCCGCCGCCGGGCCCAGGTCCGCCGCGAAACCGCGCAGAATCGCGCCTGGCGCGTCCGCGGCCTCCGGGGGTACAGTTGCACCCCCCCCGCCCCTCCGCGCGTTTTGCAAGGGGGTCTGCGCCTCGCGCCCATTGGCCATTCCGCCGAATCCAGCCATCGGGGCCGGTTGCGCGGGGCGGAGCGCGTCCGCGTCGTCTTCGGCCTCGGTGCGTCCGTAGCGCGACAGGGCGTCCGCCTTCGAGAGCTTCACGCCGAGCGAGGCGAGGTGGGCGTCGACCTTTATCTCGCAGTCGATGTTCTCGGTCTCCGCGGGCGGGTTGACGACGATCTCGGCGAGCGGCTCGAAGTCGCCGCACTCGAAGCGGATCACGAACCGCTCGACCTGGTCGCGGAGTGTCTCCGAGACGAGCGCGCAGCCGTCGGCATCCATCAGCTCGGACTCGCCGGCCTACGCGTTCACCCCCGCGGCGTCGGGCGCGGCGGAGACGGTCGCGAGGTCGCCGCCGCAGTAGAGCGCGGAGATCGCCCGGTCGACCGTGTCGACGAGTTCGCGGTAGGTGGTCTGCCCGCCGGCGCCCATCGGCACGGCGCTGAGCGTCGTGCCGGTGTCCGCGAGGAGCCCCGTCTTCGGGGCGACGGCGCGAATGGCGCGCGCCATCGCGGCCCACGCCTCCGTGCCGATCTGGGCGTTCGTGTTGCCGAGGATGACGGGCATCCCGTATTTCTCCGAGAAGAGCAGCCAGTCGTTCCACGAGAGGCGCTTGGCCATCGCGAGGACGGCGGCGGACATCTTGAACGCGCCGATGCTCATCTTGTCCTCGCGCCTCTCGAACTCGTCGAGGACGCGCTCCAGCCCGCAGATGTCGCCGCGCGCGAACGCGTCGAGGTGGCGCACGAGCACGTCCGGGTCCAGTGCGCGGAGCGCGTTGTACCTGAGCTGGTGCGGTCCGTTCGCGTTCGACGCCGTAGCGGTCTGGATTCTCTCCGACGGGCGTGTCATTTCCTTGCGCGGCAGAGAGCCCGCCCCGTCCGCGATCCGCGTCGGTAAGGTCCCGGCGTAAGCCGGTTGTTCAGGTGACATTCAAGGCCGTTGCACGGTTCGTGCAGCGGCCTTTTTCATATCTTGCAGGGCCCCTGCGGACGATCACGGGGGCCCTGCCTTTCATGCTGATTTATCAACAACTTGATTATTTGCCCGTTTTAAGGCCATTTCGGCCCGAAAATTCTTAACTTCCAAAATCCCGCGTCAATCCCATCAAATCCCGCAAAATCACGGCTTTACCCGCTTTTTCTCATTTATCAGATCCCGTGTCACTTTTCAGCGACACATCCGCCACCGAGTCCGCCCCGTCGGGTTTCAATTCACGCCCCCGCGTGGGGGGCGACCGCCGAGGGCAACCCAAGGCAACCAAGGCCGACAGTTTCAATTCACGCCCCCGCGTGGGGGGCGACCGTCCGGCCGTGCGACCGCTTCGGCGGCGGGCGCGTTTCAATTCACGCCCCCGCGTGGGGGGCGACCATAATCAAGATTCGGGGGGCAGGGAAAAAGGCGTTTCAATTCACGCCCCCGCGTGGGGGGCGACCTCGGCCGTCGCGTTTGTTGCGTTGTTGTCCATGATGTTTCAATTCACGCCCCCGCGTGGGGGGCGACTTCTTCTCATGTCGTTGTCTCCAATATTAAATTGTTTCAATTCACGCCCCCGCGTGGGGGGCGACCCGGTGCTGGCGCAGTTCGCGTGGGACACGGACGAGTTTCAATTCACGCCCCCGCGTGGGGGGCGACTGTCAACTATATTAGAACGCACAAATTCGGGAGCTGTTTCAATTCACGCC
>JAZQOA010000012.1:0-30416 GCA_045627605.1 Kiritimatiellia bacterium
GGCTTCGAAGCGAACTTTCAGCCCCTCGCCGGCGGCGACTTCGAAGACTGCGGGGGCGACGGGCGGCTTGATTTCGGGAACCCATTTCGAGCCGAGGACGCCGTCGGGCTCCTGGACGAGTTCGCGGAAGCAGATCCAGCCGCCCCAGCCGTAGACATGGTTGATCCAGCCGACGTAGAGCCTGCGGTTTTCGCCGTAGGGCACGACCATTGGCACGGAAAGCCCCTCGTAGATGTCGAGGCCCTTGGCGACCATGTCCTCGTAGGTTCCGGGCTTGCCGCTCGGCGAGGCGCCCATGGTGCAGAAGCCCTGGATCACGTAGTGCCAGCCGTTCCACGAGAAGGGGCAGGGGCAGTCGCCCCACGTCGGCGTGTCCTTGTCCCAGAGCTTCCAGTCTCCGAGGTGGTCGGAGTACCAGAGGGAGTTGACGCGTCCGAGCCCGATGAGCCCGTCGTCGCGGGCGTAGAGCGAGGGGTTCTGGTCGGAGGTGAAGAGGATGCCGGACTTTTCGAAATGGATGCCGTCGGTGGAGGTGGCGTAGGTGCCGCCCATCGGCAGGCCCTTGAGGTCCGCCATCTTGAAGATGCCCTCCGTGCCGTGCGCCTTGAAATAGGCGGCCTGTTCGGGCTCGGAGGTTTCCTCGACGGGGGCATGGCGCGTCGTGTGGAGCCCGTAGGCGAGGAAGTACTTGCCGTCGAGCTTGAGGGGCGTGCCCGTGCCAATGTACTCGGTGCGCTTGTCCATCGCGACGGCGGCGGGGTATTCGCTCCAGTGGACGAGGTCTTTCGATGCCAGGTGCTCGAACCAGTGGCCGCCGCGCCCGCCCTTTGAGTTGTGGTGGCGGCGGTCGACGAGGTAGAAGACGTGGACGGCGCCGTCGAAGTTGGCCAGCACGACGTCGCCGAGCCATTGGTTGTGGCCTTCGGGCGACCAGAACTGGATGGTGCCGTCGATGGGACGCGGTTCGGCGAGTTTTGGGATGGCGTTTTCCTCGGCGCAGGGGAGGAATTCGCAATGCCTGACGCGCCCCTTGTCGATCTTGGGCGGCTCCTTGGTCCAGAAAATGTCGGCGATCGGGAAGTCTTGGTCGAGGTGGCCTTCGACGAGGATCGAGAACTTTACGTTGTCGTTGTGGACGAGGATGTCTTTCACGGGCTTCGACTCGTCGAGCAGTCCGAGCGGGAGCCCGATGCGTCCCGTGGGACCGGGCATCCGCGCCTCGATGACGAGGCGGCGGCCGTCGGTCATCGGGAAGTTGAGGTAGTTGCCGCCGCGGGCGTCGTAGAGGTCGTCGGCGGGGTCCTTGTCGATGTCGCGGACGACGAGCGAGAAGGCGCCGGGGACTTCGTAGAGCGTCTCGCCGCCTTGCACGCCGGCGAGGTCGGCGGTCACGCGCAGCGTGAAGCCCCTGGCGGAGACTTCGGGGTCGGGGACGGGTTCGGCGATGACTTCGGGCTCGCTGTAGGAAATCGGCGTGACGCCGTCCCAAGGCACGGGCGCGAACCCGAAGATGTTGACGCTGCTTCTGCGCTCGACGAAGGCGATTGTCGCCGCGGCGGCGTTTTCCAGCGCCTTGGCGCATTCGGGCTTGAGAGGCACTTCCGCGATGTAGAACGGGAAACTGAGCGTGCCGCTCGGGCCGCGCAGGATGCGCCCGACCTCCTTCAGCGACGCATAAGCCTTCTGCCTCATGTCGAAGCGCTCCTCGAAGTGCTGGAGGCCGGCGTCCGTCACCGCGCCGATTGCGAGCGTGAAGGCGGGGATCTTCGACGGGAAGTTGTCGAGCGTGAAGAGCACCGCGATTTTTGAAGTTGCGCCAGGGGTGAGCGCGAAGGCGGGCGAGAGGGCGACGTCCGCCGAGTTTTCAGGCGCGAAGACATTGAAGGCGAGTCTTCCGAAGCCCATCTTCCCCGCGGCCATGGGCTTCACGAGCACGGCGTCGGCGAAGGATTTTGCAAATTTTCCGGTCATTTTAGTACTCCAGTCAGTCGATTGCCACGGATGCCCGCGCCGCGTCGGCGAGAGCGTCGCACTTGGCCGTGGATGCGGCGCGGAGCCGCATCAGGAGGTCGCCGCGCGAAACTTCGTCGCCGGGCTGCACAAGCCTGTCCACGCCGGCGGCGGGGTCGATGGCGTCCGTGACGGCGCGGCGTCCGCCGCCCAATTCGAGGACGACGCGCCCGATGGCGGCGGCGTCGACATCCGTGACGCGCCCCGACTTTGGGGCGCGCACGTCGAGAATGGCGCCGGGTTGAGGCAGGCGCGCGGGGTCGTCGATAAAGCGGGCGTCGCCGCCCTGCGCCTCGATCATCGCCCGGAACTTGTCGAGCGCGGCGCCGCTGGCAAGCGCCTTCTCAAGGGAGGCGGCGATGTCGGCGCGGTCTTGCCCCGGCTTGGCCAGCGACACCATTTCGGCGGCAAGGGCAAGCGTGAGGCGGCGGGTGTCTGCGGGACCGGCGTTCTTCAGCGTCTCGACGGCTTCGGCGACTTCGACCGCGTTGCCGGCGGACTTCCCGTGTGGGGCGTCCATGCAGGTGAGAAGCGCCGCGCACTTCCGGCTCATGCGGCGCCCGGTGGAAACGAGCGACTCAAGGAGCCGCTGGGCGTCCGCCTTGCTTTTCATAAAGGCGGCGCGGCCGTATTTGACGTCGAAGACGAGCGTCTCGGCGCCTTCGGCGAGTTTCTTCGACATGATCGACGCGGTAATGAGCGGGATGCTTGGGACCGTGCCGGTGACGTCGCGCAGGGCGTAGAGCTTTTTGTCGGCGGGCGCAAGGCGGGCGGTTTGCCCGATGATTGAACAGCCGACAGTGGAGACAATGCGCTGGAATGCCGGGACTTCAAGGCGCGTGTTGTAGCCGGGGATCGACTCGAGCTTGTCGAGCGTGCCGCCGGTGATGCCGAGGCCGCGCCCCGAAATCATCGGCACGGCTACGCCCTGCGTCGCGACGAGCGGGGCGAGCATGAGGGAGATTTTGTCGCCGATGCCGCCGGTGGAGTGCTTGTCGGCGGTCGGGAGCGGACAGCCCGCCCAGTCGAGAACGTCGCCGGAGCGCATCATCGCGTCGGTCAGGGCGGCGGTTTCGCCTTCGTCCATTCCCTGGAAGAAGATGGCCATCGCCATGGCGGACATCTGGTAGTCGGGGATGCCGCCCTCCGTGAAGCCGTCTATGAAGTCGCGGATCTCGGCGTCGCCGAGCCGTCCGCCGTCGCGTTTTTTCTCAATGAGCCATTGCGGTACCATGTTTGCCTCCCGTAAGTATCTTATTTGTTTTGGGAGTAAAAGGCAAGTTCTTCAATTTTCATTTTTTCCTCGTTTTGGTATAATTAACTCAAACTGAAAAGGAGAGACAAGACATGAAGTTTACAGTAGAAAAATCGGCGTTTGTCGAGGCTCTTGCCAGCGTGCAGAGCGTCGTCCCATCGCGCAGCACGCTTCAAATCCTTTCCAACGCAATGTTGAAGGCCGAGGATGGCGCAGTCGTCCTCTCGACGACCAACCTCGATGTCAGCATCCGCTGCTCCATCGCCGCCAAGGTCGACGAGCCGGGTGCGACGACGCTTCCGGTGAAGAGGCTTTCCGGAATCGTCCGCGAGTTGCGCGACGGCGCCATCGAGATTTCCGTTGACTCCGGCGACACGGCCACCATCCAGAGCGGCGCCTCGTTTTTCAAGATCGTCGGGCTTTCCGTCCGCGACTTCCCGCCGATTCCGGAGCCCGAAAGCAAGGTTTGCTTCACGCTCGGGGCCGATGTCTTCCGCGAGATGCTCCGCAAGACGTCCTATGCCGTTTCCGAAGACGAGTCGCGCCGCATCATCACCGGCGTGCTCCTCGCCTTCAAGGACGGCAAGCTCACGACAGTCGCGACGGATGGCCGCCGCCTGGCCCTGGTCGAGCACGAGGTCGAGTTCCCGCCCGAAATCGAGACGGAGCTTGTCCTGCCCGCCAAGAGTGTGAACGAGCTTACGCGCCTCCTCAAGGACGAGGGCGATGTCAAGATTTTCGCCCAGAAGGGCCTCGCGATCTTCCAGTATGGCGACACGCTTCTCGTGACGAAGTTGATCGACGGCTCGTTCCCCAATTACCGCCAGGTCATCCCGCAGTCCTTCGAGGAGCGCGTCGAAGTTGCCCGCGAAGATCTTTTCGTCGCGCTCCGCCGCGTGTCGGTCATTTCGTCAGAGGACAAGACCGTCCCGACCAAACTCACCTTTTCGGGCAGCGAACTCGTCATCACGATGGAGAACCCGGAGGTCGGCGAGGCGCGCGAAGTGGTGCCGATCAAATACGAGGGCAAGGATCTGGCTTTCACGTTCAATCCCGAATACGTGATGGATCCGCTCCGCAACATGGACTCCGACCTCGTCTACATCGAGCTTTCGGGCGGCCATGGTCCGGCGACCTTCAAGTGCGATTTGCCGTTCCTCTACGTGCTGATGCCGCTTCGCACCAGCGGGCAGTAGTCCGGGGGCCCTGGCCCGGCGGCGTCGCGGCGGCATGCTTCCGGCGCCGCCTTGTTATTTTAGAATCAAGGAAAACCATAAAAGGAATACAACATGTCGATGCTTGTGCCCATTGTCGTTGAACAAACGGGTCGCGGGGAACGCTCCTACGATATCTATTCGCGCCTCCTCCAGGACCGCATCATTATGCTCGGCTCGCCGATCGACGACAATGTCGCGAGTCTGATCGTCGCGCAGCTCCTCTTTCTCCAGGCGCAGGATGCCGAGAAGGATATTTCGCTCTACATCAATTCGCCCGGGGGCGTTGTCACGGCCGGCATGGCAATCTACGACACGATGCAGTTCATCTCGTGCCCCGTCGCCACCTACTGCGTCGGCCAGGCGGCAAGCATGGGCGCGGTGTTGCTCGCGGCGGGCGCCAAGGGCAAGCGCTACGCGCTCCCCAACGCGCGAATCATGATCCACCAGCCGCTGGGCGGCGCCGAGGGCCAGGCCACCGACATCGAAATCCACGCCCGCGAAATCCTGCGCACCCGCGAGAGTCTCAACGGGATTCTCGCCGCGCACTGCGGCAAGCCGATCGAGGAGATCGCCCGCGACACCGAGCGCGACAATTTCATGGGCGCCGCCGAGGCCAAGGCCTACGGGCTCGTCGACGAAGTGCTCGTCAAACCCGCGGTGAAGAAATAGCCATGGCTACCGGCAACGATGGAAAGGGCGGCTCCAAGGGCAAGCCGTCAAGCCGCCGCTACCTCAACAAGCTGATCGAGGACAACGACGACGGCGACGGCATCTTCGACGACGACATCTGCAGTTTCTGCGGGCGCAAGGAAAAGGAAGTGCGGCACCTGGTTCACGGACCGGTGGCGAGCATTTGCGACGAGTGTATTGCGACCTGCCAGGGGATCATTAGCGATGCGCAGGGCGGCGTGGCGCGGAAATCCGCCGGCGCCTCGCCCAAGCCCCTCAGCCTCAAGGTGCCGTCCCCGCGCGAACTGAAGGAGTTCCTCGACCTCTACATCGTCGGCCAGGAGCAGACCAAGAAGGATCTCGCCGTCGCGGTCCACAACCATTACCGCCGCATCACGGACAGAAATGCGAAGGCGGAGTTCAAGGACGTCGAGATCGACAAGTCCAACGTCCTTCTCATCGGCCCCACGGGAAGTGGCAAGACGCTTTTCGCCCGTACGCTCGCCAAGGTGCTCGACGTGCCATTTGCCATTGCCGACGCCACGACGCTGACTGAGGCCGGCTACGTCGGCGACGACGTCGAGAACATCCTGCTGAGCCTCATCCAGGCGGCGGATATGGATGTGTCGCGCGCCGAGCGCGGCATTGTCTACATCGACGAGGTCGACAAGATTGGCCGGCGCACCGAGAACGTCTCCATCACGCGCGATGTCTCGGGCGAAGGCGTGCAGCAGGCGCTCCTCAAGATTCTCGAGGGAACCGAGGCGCATGTCCCGCCGCATGGCGGGCGCAAGCACCCCAACGCCGAGACCATCAAGATCAACACAGAGAACATCCTCTTCATCCTCGGCGGAGCTTTCGTCGGGCTCGACGCCGTCATCAAGCAGCGCCTGGGCAAGAAAGTCGTCGGCTACGTCGACAGCGACGCCGCGACACGCGCGGCCGATGAAAAGTCGCTCTCGCGCGTCCAGCCCGAAGATCTCGTCCATTTCGGCCTGATCCCCGAGTTTGTCGGCCGCATTCCCGTGATTTCCATGCTTTCGGAGCTCACCGAGGACGATCTCGTGAGAATCCTCACTGAACCTCGGAACTGCATCGTGCGCCAGTACTGCAAGCTCCTCGACATGGACGGCGTGAAGCTGACGTTCGACGAGGAGGCGCTTCGCGAGACGGCGCGCGTGGCCTTGCGCCGCAAGACCGGTGCCCGCGGTCTCCGCGCCATCCTCGAGCAGCTGATGACCGACATCATGTACACGGCCGCCGACCACAAGGGCGAGGAAATCAGGATCACCGCCGAGATGGTGCGTTCCCTCGGCAAGTAGATGGGGGGCGTCCGCCATGAACGAACGGTGCCGCACCTCCTGCGGAAAGGAGTTCGTTGAAATCGGCGGTGTCCGGGCGGAAGTGGCGCGGACCTTTCCGCAACGCGCCCGCGGGTTGATCGGTCGCCGCGGACTTGAGGCGGGCGAGGGGATGCTCATTCTCAAGTGCAACGCCATCCATACCTTCTTCATGCGCTTCCCCATCGATGCCGTCTTCTTCGACAAGGACGACCACGTGGTGAAGACCGTCCGCAACATCCGCCCCTGGCGCTTCATGGTCTTTGGCGGCTTCCGCGCCGTCAAGGTCCTGGAAACGCAATCAAACAAATGAAAATGTTCTTAATGTTAAGTCCGAATGTTTTCATGCGTGTGAATTACGGGACTGTCCCTTTATCTGGTATGTAAAAAGGAGAAGAAAAACATGAAAAGCCTTGTGAAGAACACCCTGCTTATCGCGGCAACCGTGACCGCCGTACTCTTTGTCCAGCATTTGGTGTCCGATGACGACCGCCCTGGCACGACGGTCACTGAATTGCCGGACGGCAGTAGGAAAATCGTGCAAAGGGGCGGCAACTGCACTTACATCGAAGGACAAACGGAAGGGGGCCAGCCAACGGTGCGGCAGACGACACAAGCGAAGTCGTCGGTGATTAAGTCGCCAAAAGCGAAGTCTTCGCGTCGCGGGGATTTTGTGTTCATTGATGGAAAATATACCGGAATGCCGGTGATGTCCTGCCAGATTCCCGATGGGTCGGTTGCGTTGGCCAATATCAACGTCGATATCAAAGACCGTTTCAATCCGACGCGGTTCTACATTCAAGCGGTGGGGTTGAAGGACTCGATTCGCATTACCACTGTGCCGCCGACCATTCTCACGCAACGCAGCGATCTGGCTTTGCCTCAGCAGTGCAAGGAAATTTACGATCCTCCCTCCTTGGCGGCCTACGCAAGCGGATATCTTTGCGGGGTTTACGGCCTTGCGAGTTTGAAGGTTGACGCCGCGCAGGCGTTTGACGCAAACGATGATTACAGTAAGGCGCTTTATAACGAAGCGGCGACGGAGGCGCGTTCGGCCGGTGTTGCTGTTACGCAAATGGCATTCAATCGGATGTTCTTTCGATATAGCGGCATGAAGAACGGACGCAAGATGATCGTTGTTGCCATGTTCCCGTATTTCAGGAGCGTCATCGGCAATCGCTTTACAACCGGATTGATTATGGAGGGCGTTACTTGTTGCTCGCTCGTGGAAGAGGAAAAAGAGGCGGTGAAGCGCATGGAGCTGATGTCGGCGACGGTTCGTTACAACCAGGCGTTTTTAGATCTGCTGACGCAGTTGCTCAATGGGAAGATCACAGTTGAGATGGAGAATAACAATCGTACGGCGCGGCAGCTGATGCAGATAAATCAGGAACTTGAAAATGCCTATGCTGCCGGACGACGTGCAAGTCGATATAATTCTGAACAGCGCAGTGCCGCCGTGGCGCGATTCAGTGATGCGATTCGCGGAGAGGAGAAAGTGACGAATCCGCTCACCGGCAAGGCGACGTATGTCTCGACGGATTACGACCATTGCGCCCTTAATTCATTCGGCGACCAGCTTTACTGGAATGGCGATTTGGATCCGAATGCCAATGTCAATTTCAATAACGTTCGCTGGGAGGCGGTGAAATGAAGCAACTGGTCGGTCTATTCTTTGTCGCGGCATTTGCCGGTTGCGCGAACTCGGGGATGCAGAATGCGTCTGATTCGGCAGCGGATACGTCCAAGTCGGAGATGTCGTCGCCGACTGAACGGGTGGCGGAATCTGCGCCAGTAGCTATTCCGAAGTTCTTCGTCGAGAACAACATCACCGAAGTTCGGTATGCGTATGTGGCGATGCATGATTCGGCTCCAAAGACCGAGCCGATCCTTGATGCCCGGAATCTTGAGGACTGGCAGAAGGAATTGCTCGTCAAAGCTGATTGCGGCTCGTGGAAGAAGTTCTATGAAGACGACCGTGTCTGCGACGGCATGCGCTGGGTCGTCGAATTCGTCAGCGACGGGCGTGTCATCAGCCGCGTCGACGGCTTCAACGCCGGGCCGCCTGGCCTGAAGTACCTTCTCAAGGCCTGCGGCATTCGCCGAGAGACGCGTTCAGACAGCAGCTTCTGATCGCCCGACCTCAAGCCGGACGGCACCTTTTTCAAAACTTCCACTCGTCCAAATTCGGCTTGCACATTAAGGGATTGTCTCCTTGTGTGCAGCACACGGGAGGCAATTTATGGACTTCGCATCCGAACAGATACGCGATTTTTCAAAGAGCAAATGGATCTGGGGAATGTCGGGGCAGGGCAACTACCGGCCGGCCATGCGCCTGGCGCGCGAATTCCGCGTTGACCGTCCCTTCGTCCGCGCCACGCTCTATTCCTCGGCGCTTGGACTCTACATCCCCTACGTCAACGGCGGTGAAATCACGGATCGCCGCCTTATGCCGGGATGGACGCAGTACGACGTGTGGGTGCAGTACCAGGCCTTCGACGTTACCGCGCACGTGAAGGAAGGGGACAACGTCCTTGCGGCGCTTCTGGGAGACGGCTGGTTTTGCGGCGTCATCTCCTACGTCGGCATGCCCGAAGGCGAATGTGGTTTCGGCCGCCACCCGTATTTCCGCGCCGAACTCGAAATCGAATATGCCGATGGTTCCGTCGAGGTGGTCGGCACGGACAAGTCGTGGTCGTCGTTTTATCTCGACCCGGCGCTCCTTGACAACGACATCTACCTGGGCGAGGAATACGACGCGATGTTTGACGACACCGCCTGGAAGCTTCCGGGGTTCAAGGCGCTGCCGACGCTTAACGGCGTGAACGAGGCCGAGTGGGGCGGCAGGCTCCTTCCCGAAATCGGCGAAGGCGTCCGCGTCGTCCGCGAGATCCGCCCCGTCAAAATCATCCGCCGCCCCTCTGGCTCGTACTTGCTCGACTTCGGCGAAAACATCGCCGGTGTCGAGAAAATTTCACTCAAGGGCGCGTACCCCGGGGCGGTCATCACCGTCCGCCACGGCGAGGATCTCGATGCCGACGGCAACCTCTGGCGTGGCAACCTCGCCTTTGCCAAGGCGAAGACAACGCTCACTTGCGGGCGCTCCCCCGGTTTGACCTACGTTCCGAGATTCACGTACTATGGCTTCCGCTACGCCGAGGTTTCGGGGTGGCCCGAGGAGATGGGCGAAGACTCCGTGACCGTCCAGGTTCTTTCCGCCGCCGTCCGCCGCACGGGGTGGTTCCATTGCTCCAGCGAATTGCTGAACAAGTTCTTCGACAACGTCATCCGCAGCCAGCAGGCTAACTTCATGGACGTGCCGACCGACTGTCCGCAGCGGTGCGAGCGCTTCGGCTGGACGGGCGACGCCCAGATTTTCGCCGAGACGGCGATGACGAACTTCGATGTCTCCGCCTTTTTCGCCAAATGGGACCGCGACCTTGTCGCCGCCCGCTCGGCGCAGGGCGCCTTTGCCGCGATCGCCCCGCAGCAACATGCGGCGGGAGCGCCGGGGAAGGGGAGTGGCTCGGCGGGCTGGAGCGACGCAGGCGTTGTCTGTCCGTGGATGCACTTCCGGAAATACGGCGATGCCGCCGCGCTTCGCGAGGCCTACCCCGCCATTGCGCGCTACGCGGAACTGCTTGACGCCGATGAAAAGCCCGGCACGATCGGCGACCACCTCAACCTCGGCGAGCCAACCTCGAACGATTTCCTCGCCCAGGCGCTTCGCGTGGAGATGCTTCGCTTGGCCGGCCTTGTGGCCCTGGCGCTCGGCGAGACCGCCGATGCCGAACGTTTCGGCGCCTGGCGCAAAAAGCACATGGCCGAATTCCAGGCGCGATTCTTCTTGCCCGACGGCGAGTTGACCGAGTCGACGCAAACGGCCTCCGCCTTCGCGATCGCCTACGGGCTTTGCCCGTCGCGGACGGCGCGTGACAAGGCCGTCGCGGCGCTTGCCGCGAACATCGAGCGTCGCGGACGCCACCTTGCCACGGGATTTCTCGGCACCCCAGTCCTTCTCCGGGCGCTGACAGACGCCGGGCGGCTCGACCTCGCATACGCGCTTCTTGAGCAGACGACGTATCCGGGCTGGCTTTATCCCGTGACGCAGGGCGCGACGACGATCTGGGAACGCTGGAACGCGAAGGTCGACGGCCAGTACTATGCGAACTGGATGAACTCGCTGAACCACTACGCCTATGGCTCTGTTGCCGCCTGGCTTTACGACACGGTGGCGGGCATCCGCGACCTCACGGAGGAAAACCCCGAATGGCGCGCCTTCCGCAGGTTCAGGCTGCAGCCGCGTCCCGGGGGGACGCTCACTTCCGCCGAGGCTAAAATCGAAACGGCGAACGGCGCAATTGCCAGCTCCTGGCGGAAGGAAGGCGAAAAGCTTGTTTGGCGTTTCGCCGTCCCCGAGGGAACCGTCGCCGAAATTTTACCGCCCTTTGTGGTCGGCGTTTGGCCGGACGGAATCAGGCTTGAAAACGGCATCCGTCTTGCCGCGCCCGGCGAATATGAACTTCGCGGTTGACGGGTGTTTTTTTACAAAACAGGACATTGACTCCGGTTTTGTAAAAATGTATAATCGTCTGCATGATCATCCGAAGAGATATTTCCGACAATCTGGTCAAGGCAGTCAAGACGCATCCCGTTGTCACGGTTTTCGGGCCGCGGCAGAGCGGAAAGACCACGCTCGTCCGCAGTGTTTTCCCGGACTTCGGATATGCCAATCTTGAAAATCCGAAAATTCGCCGTCTGGCGACGGAAGATCCGGAATCCCTGTTTTCCCTGTTTCCGGCGCCCTTGATAATCGACGAAGTCCAGCGCGTCCCCGAGTTGCTCAGCTGGATACAAGTCAAAGTCGATGAATCGGGCAAGAAGGGCGAATATATTCTCACGGGCTCACACCAGCCGCTTCTGAAGGAGAAAATCACCCAGTCGCTCGCGGGAAGAACGGCTCTCGTCACGCTTCTGCCGTTTTCAATCGCCGAACTTCGCGGCGCGGGGATTGTCCTAAGCCGTGACGAGGCTGTTTTCAACGGGTTCCTTCCACGCATTTATTCCGACGGTCTGGATGCGTCCACCGCCAACGAAGAATACTACAAGACCTATGTTGAACGCGATGTGCGGCAATTGGTGCAGGTCGGGAATCAATCCGCATTTGAGCTGTTTGTCAAATTGCTGGCCGGACGTGTGGGGCAGGTGGTCAATTTCCAGTCTCTTTCAGGCGATGTCGGCGTTGACGCGAAAACCCTCAAAAAATGGATGTCGGTTCTTGAAGCCAGCTACATCGTCTTCCACCTCCAGCCATACTACAGGAATTTTGGAAAACGCCTTGTCAAGTCTCCGAAGGTCTATTTCACGGATGTCGGGCTGGCATCGTATCTTCTCGGCATAACAGACGCCCGGCAAATTGCCCGCGATCCGCTTTTCGGAGGACTGTTTGAAAACCTGGTGGTGATGGAGGCGGTAAAGGAAAATCTCAACCGGAAACTCCGGCTGGATTTCTACTATTTCCGCGACAACGGAGGGGTGGAAGTCGATCTGGTGGCTGAAAGGAGCCGGAAACTCCACCTCTACGAAATCAAGAGCGCCATGACGCCAGATCCTTCGTTTGGCCGGAATATTGAAAAACTGCGCAAATGCACGGACGACATTGCTTCTGGCGATGTCATTTACTCCGGAGAAGACTGGCCGCTCAAAGGGGGCGGCAGATTTTTCAACTACGCCCGGATGTCCGCCGTTTTAAGCGGGCTTGAAACTGGCGATTCGCCGGATTGACTGCCCCGTGCTTTAGGCGTTTTTTTATGTCGCCGCTACAGTTTTTCGGCGAGGTAGGCGGCGCGGAGGCGGGCGACGGCGTAGCGGACGTCACGCCACTTGGGCAACGCCGTCCGTGACAGTTCGAGGACTTCGCCGTCGGTCATTTCCGCCGTGACTTTCGCGGCGTATCCGTCGAGTTCCCGCTCCAAGGCGGCGAGCCTGGCCTCGTAAAAAGCCGGGTCGCCGATTTCGGCGTCCTTCCAGTGGTCGAAGACGCCGGTCTTGCGGGGCGAGGCGACTTTCTCGGTCATGTACTCGTTTTTCGCCCGGATGACCTGTCGGCGCAGGATCGACGCACGTGCCGCCTCGGGCAGCTCGAACCGGAGCCCGCCCCATGACGAACGTCCGTGTACGCTTTTCAGCCCGTTCCACGCCGCCGAGCCGGCGCGTCCCCAGCGGACGGCCTCAAAGTCCCAAATCGAACCGTCGTCGGGGATTTTGTCCGCCCAGTTGTCCCACGAGAAGGACACATAGGAGGCGATTCCCGAGTCGGTGACGATTGTGCGGCTGACGATTTTGGAGGGGTCGTCGGGGTTGACGCGGCGGTGCCCCGCGCAGTCGTAGAGCGTGTTCATCACGAAGGCCTTCCGGTCGTCGGGGTAGAGCAGGAAGCAGACGTAGGGCTCGCCCGCGCCGGGCGCGACATAGCACTCGTAGCTGCCGCCCGCGACGAGGCCGAGCTCGATTTCCCGCGCCTTCTCGTCGGGGTCGGTGAAACGGAAATGCAGGCCCCAGTCGTCGCAAACCACCGCCATCTTCGGGCGCGTCTTCAGTTCGCCCTCGCCGGCGCCGCGGTCTGCCGTGTTGACGTCGGTGACGAAGAAGTCGTGCGACCCGCCATAGTCGCGGAGCATCGTCTGCTCGTCGAGTCGGCAGTCGAGGCGGTCCCAGCTGTCGGGGCCCGTGACCGGGTGGCTGGAGTAGGGCACCTTGCAGTAGAGTTTCGGCTGCGGCGGCGAAACCTTGTCCAGGTAGGCGGCGATGCCGCGGACGAGGTTTTCGTTGCCGGCGGCACCCGCGACCGATGCGCAGTTGCGGATTACCGCGAGCCTGTCCTTGGGTTCGACGCCTTGCGCAAGTCCCGGTTCAATCGTCGCGATTTTGTCCGCGAGCATCGCGGGGTCGCCCGAAAGGGGGGCGAGCGCGGCGGAGAGTTTCAGTTCGAAGACGTCCGCGGCCGGCATTTCGGGATCCTGCGCGAGGGCATAGTCGACCAGGGCCTGGAGTTCGTCGTACTTGCCGAGCACCCACTTGATGTCGCGCCCCGCCCGCAGGGGCGTGATGGCGCGGTTGCCGATTTTGAAGCCCTTGTCCTTTGCGGCGAAGGTGAGTTTTCCGCCATTCCCCCTGGCTTGGGCGAAAGCCTCGTCAAAGGTCGGTTCGCACGCGGCGTAGCGTCCGTACATGAGCGAGGAAAGGGGGTCTCCGCCGAAGGCGAGCGAAGCGACGAGGAGGAAAACGAGCGTGGCGGTTGCTTTCATCGAAGCGCCTCCTTGAGTTGCGAGATGTAATTGGCCATTTCCAGGCGCGCTGCGGCAAGGTCGTCGCGCTCGGGGTCGAGGAGCGCCAGGTACTGCATGGCCTTCATGCCGAGACGCCGCACCGCCAGGTCGCCGTTCTTTTCCGCCTCGCGGGCGAGCGAGATCATCAGCGACGCATAGCGGATGTCGTCGATGCCCTCGCGGAAGCCCTCCCATTGAAGGGTGTCGAGCACACCCGTCGAGATGCCGTAGGCGTAGACCATCGGCTTGTAGGTGGTGGAGTCGTCGTTGTAGGGGCCGAAGTGGTGCGCGTAGTTGCAGAGCGCCGTGGAGCCGTTGAGCCAGGCGACCAGCCCGTTCTGGCGGCGGTTGAAGACTGGGTCTTCGGCGCCGACGTGCTGGGCGGCGTACCATGCGCAGCGCTTGCCTGCGCCGACAGTGTTCCAGAGCCCGGGCATCGTCCCGTCGCCAGGCTCGTTGCTGGCGTTGTGCCAGTCGAGGAGGTGCCCGTTCTTGCGGAAGGCGTGCGGTGCGCTGGCGAGGATGAACTTGAAGCCCGCTTCCTGCCAGAGCTTTTCGACCCGGCGGTGGGCGTTGGTGAGGTTCGGTGCGCTCGGTTCGTCGCCGTAGCCGATGTAGAGGTTGTGGTGGCCGACGAGCTGGTCGAGCTCCGCGGCGCAGGCCCTGGCGTCGGCGATTGTCGCCTCGTCACCCTTCGGGTTGAGACCGCCGCCCGCCACCCAGCCGACGATCGGGTCGGTGATCATCCCGGCCTTGCGCATTGCCCCGAGGGTGAAAAGAAATTCCTCGCGCCGCTCGGGCGTGCTGAGCATCGAGGCGCCGGAGGCCAGCCCCGTGCGGAACCAGTGCATGTTCTGCCCGTGCTCGACCTGGTTGCGCAGCACGCTTTCAAGCTGCTTTTTCGCAAGTTCGCGGTCGCCGCCGTTGTAGACCATCAGGTAGTCGAACGAAATGTAGCTGTAGAAGCACACCCAGAAATCCATCGACGGGTCTGCGTAGCACTTGGGCGTCTTCGGCAGCGCGAAGTCGAGCACCTTGACCTCGACCGGGATTTCGGCGTCAAGTTTTTGGTCGCCGGACATAAGCGAAATTGCGCCGCGGTAGACGCCCGCGGCTGTCTCGGGCCTGGTATGCGCCGTGAGGAAAAACTGCTTTGACTCTCCCTTGCCGAGGCGCACGGGCTGCAGGGTCCTGGCATCGCGGAAATCGGGCCGCATCGGGAAGAAGGTGTCGAAACTGCGGTATGAGACGGACGACGGTCGCTTGTCCATCGCCGCCGGCGGGTTGATCCACTTTTCCGTGACTTTCCCGTCGGTTCCGACGAGCCGGGCGTAGTTTGCGGTCTTGTTCGTGTCGACGCGGATCAGGTCCTCGTCGTTCAGCAGGAGTTCCGGGATGAGTTTGAAGCCGCCCGTATCGCCAAAATAACTGAACCAACCGTTCAGATTCTGGTACCAGACTTTGACGACCTTGAGGTCGAGGTCTTCCGCGGGGAAGACATTGCCGTCTTCAGTTTTCAGCTCGGAAAGCCCAAGCGAGACCTTGCCGAGGTCGTCGCCGGCCCTCAGCACAAAAGACCCCGGCTCGTACTCGTTCTTCGCGGCGACGATGCGGACGATTCCGCCCTCCTCGCCGTCCTGCGGCACCCGGTCGGGCGTCCGCATCTCGTCGCTCATGGCCGGCACCGCCCAGTGGGTGACCGTCGCGGCGAACAATGTTGCCAGCGTCATCATCATTCGTACCCTTCTTTCTTCGCGTTGCCGGCTATTGTAGCAAAATATGTCCGCGAGGCGCAACAATCCCGTTGCCATAACGCCTCAAAATGTAAAAATGGGCGTATTTTTAAAATTCAATTTCAAAAATACGCCCGTTTTTGGTATAATTTCAAAGTCGGAGGAGACGTTATGATTGAGCGAAAACTGGCCAAGATTCTTGAACAGGCACTTAGGGAATATCCTGTGGTAACGGTTTTTGGACCGCGCCAATCGGGAAAAACAACCTTGGCCAAGATGGTTTGCCGCGATTTTGAATATGTCACGCTGGAGGATCGGGAAACTCGTGATTTGGCAATTGCGGATTACAAGGCTTTTTTCGCGCGCCACCACGCCCCCATGGTCATCGATGAGATTCAGCGAGTCCCCGAACTTGCCTCCGCCATACAAGTCATCGTAGATGGCGATCGAACGCGCAATGGACAATTCGTCCTTACCGGCAGCCACCAGACCGAGCTTTCCGCCGCCGTTGACGAATCCCTTGCCGGCAGGACAAGTGTCCTCGACCTTCTTCCACTCTCCATATCGGAAGCTGGTTCCGCGGCAAGAAACTTGTCGACAGATGCCTTGATCTTGCGAGGTTTCATGCCGGAACTCTACCGGATGGAGAAAAATCCCACCGATTACTACAGGAATTATTTCCGCACCTATCTGGAGCGCGATGTCCGTCGTCTTGTCAATGTCAAGGACATCGTCCTTTTTGAAAGATTCGTTACGCTTCTGGCCGGTCGGATCGGGCAGGTTGTGAATTTCAGTTCCCTGGCAAATGAAACGGGGGTGTCATCCGCCACGATTTCCGCCTGGTTGTCGGTGCTGGAGGCGTCTTTCCTTGTCTACAGGCTCCCCCCTTTCCATGCAAATGTCGCAAAGCGAGTTGTTAAATCCCCCAAGATTTACTTTACCGACGTCGGGCTTGCCGCATATTTGCTCGGCCTGGAGGATGAACGCCAAGTCATGCGGGATCCGCTGCGCGGCCAACTTTTCGAAAACCTCGTGGTGATGGAATTTCGCAAGAGCTTTTCGAACAGGGGGCGCGATCCGCGCCTTGCCTTCTACCGGACGGAAAAAGGCTTTGAAATTGACCTAATGGTTCTCGGCGGGGCGAAAGTCAAGCCCGTCGAAATCAAATCGGCCATGACATTCAACGCGAAGCTGGTCGCCAACCTCCAGAGGTATGCCACAATGGATTCCTCCGCTGAAAACCCGCTCCTTGTATACGATGGCGAGGCTATCGGGACTTTTGGAACGCAGGGGGTGGAGGCTGTCAATTTCCGGCATTGCCGGGAGTAGGAGGCGGTGCCTTATCTCCTTGTAGGGATGACGGTTTCGCGAGATTTCCGAAATGTGATTTTATTCCGCAATTTCTTATTGTCGTTTGCAAGTATTGTAATGCAAAATCTCATTTAGATTGATCCGTCATTGATTGTCAATGTTTGGCAATGCTGGATTGTTTTCTTCGTTCGCTAAAATTCAATCTCGCAATGCGTCTTGAACCACTCGCGCAACAGCCGCGACGAAGAAGGCGTTAATCCA
Source organism: Kiritimatiellia bacterium (assembly GCA_045627605.1). Taxonomy (GTDB): domain Bacteria; phylum Verrucomicrobiota; class Kiritimatiellia; order RFP12; family JAAYLN01; genus RGIG5952. The sequence continues at coordinate 17,125 of JAZQOA010000012.1, forward strand.
ACATCTTTAGGAAAACACTTCCAGCGAAGTGCGCGGCCATGCATGATTGATGTCTGCGCAAGGCATTCGTCGCCTTTCCACCAGTCAACGCCGGGATAGCCGTTGCACTTGCAGTTTGACAGGGAGCCGCGGAAGGCGATGCGTCTGTTGAATTCCGCGATTTCCACCCGATTCGTCAACATCAGGAGAACGGTCTGGGCGTCAATGTCCGTGACGCGGCAGTCGAAGCCGCCATTGCGGATGACAACCCGGTCGGCTTCAGCAATAGTTGAATTGAAACGATTGGCATAGGGAAGTCCACCGAGTCCTGACCAGGCCCATAGCCAATATCCGTAGGCTACCATTGCAATGCAGCCGAAGGCTCCGAAAATGGTTCCTCCAATTTTCTGACGGTGCGACAAGTGGGCGCTTCTAACGGGAAAGAAGAGCCCGGCCAAGACCGCTGCGGGCGGGAGGGCGACAAGGACATAGCCGACGATAATCGACGGGGAAAATCCGCCAGCTATCGCAGCTCCCGCGAAAAAGCCCCATCCAAGGTTTCTCATTACCGTATACCAACGATGAGGAATCCGTTCTGACGGTTCGACGGTTGCTGCTTCTTGATAAGGCATAAAGGTGGATTCCCCGCGCTTGAAACTACGCGCTTGGCGTACCGTCTGGGGCGAGAAAATACTCCGGGGCGATGGCGAGGTCTTCGCATGGCCTGCCAGTGAAGCGACGGGCAACGGCGCGGATTTCGTCCGCGAGGCGGTCGCGTACGGCGTCGTCGCCTTCCTTACGCCACGCTTCGCAGGCGGGGACGACGCCAATCCGCCGGGGCGGATTGCCCGGACGGGCGAGCATCACGCTGAACGACGTCCGCGAAATACGGGCGCATCCCTGCGCGTCGCGGGCGAGATAGAGGTGCCAGGCGACGGAATACTGCGGGTACTTGCCGATTGCGTCGGGTGGCTGTATGACGCCGTGCTGAGAGGCAAAGTCCCCGAGACAGTAGGTTGTCAGCCGGTTTTCGCCGATCCGCGAGAAATCGCCGCCATGGACGACGTGCTCGTGCGTGCCGTAGACGATGTCTACGCCGCAACCATGAATAAAGTCCGCGAGTTCCTTTGTCCATCTTGAGGCGACATCATTGTACTGTCCGCCCGTGTGCATCCCCATGACCGTGAAGTCGGGGCTTGGGGTGCGCAAACGCCGGACGTCATCCGCCAGGTGGGCGCGTTGCACCTCGTGTGCGGCGACGCGCTCGTAAACGGGGAGCATGAGGTTTTCGGGCCAGCGTTTTCGCTCCATTTCCTCGTAGATTTTCGCCTCGGGGCTTTCGCGCTCCCACATCCACTTGCGGGCCAGCGGCTCTGCGAGCTCCTGCTCCTGGAAGAGGTTGACCATGAAGGTCTCCTCCGGCTTGAGGTACTCGTGGTTGGAGAAGGCGTTGGTGCCGTAGGTGTAGGAGAGGAAACCGAGGCGGAAGCCGCCGATTTCGACGATGTTTGGCGCAACAGCCGATTCGCGGTCGGCGAAAGTACCGGTGTGGCGGAGCCCGACGGCGTCCAGCGCCCTGATGGTCGAAACAATCCCGCGCGTCCCGCGGTCAAGGCAGTGGTTGTTGGCGGTTGTGACGAAATCGACTCCCGCCCATTTGACTGCCTCGGCGAACTGCGCCGGCGAATTGAAGCACCAGCGCTCGTGCGTGAGGTTGTCGCCGTCCAGGGTGATGGGCGTTTCAAGATTGCCGACGACATAGTCGGAGTCGCCGAGGAAATCGCGGACGCCCGCGAAAACGGGTTTGAAATCCCAACCGTCCGCGACGGCGAACTCTTCGAGCGTCGGCCTTCCGCAGAGCATGTCGCCAACGAAGGTTATTTTAGTTTCGTCCGCCATAGCCATGCCCTCCGAGTTAGCGCACTTCGAGCAGAAGCCGTCCGGGCGAGAAGCGCGACTCGTAGCAGCCGACATCGACGAAGGGGAATCGTTCGCCCTGTTTTTCCTTGACGTGCTTGACACGCGGATTGCCGTCGAGGTCTGTGGCGGAGTCCATCCAAGTTCCATAGGTTCCCGCATTGATTGCCGGCGAGCCCGCCTGCAGGTGGAAGTCCATATTCGCCGCGTCAACGAAGAGCGGATCGGCGAAGAGACAGTTAACGGTCTTATTCGCGTCATTGGCATAGTACTCCGGTGAAGTCGAAACCCAGTAATCCGCCTGCGCAGTATTGCCATACACGATGCAGTTTTCAGCCTTGCCGCCCTGCCAGTTGTAGCCGTCGTAGAAGCTAATGCCGCCAACGCCTCGGCCATGGTTCGCCGTCACCGTGCAGTTGCGCAACGTGCCGCCGCCCATTTGAACACCGCCAGGCACGGCATATGCCCTTGAAGAACAGTTCTTCACGACGTTGCTGTAAATCAAGCACGACTCGACGAGACTACCGGCACCCAGGGAAACGCCAGGGCAATTCCCGTAACCGTTGTCGCTGACGTTATGGTCCACAATTGATCTCAGCAGCCGGGCATCAGAATTACTCAGCCGCACTGCGCCGCCGGCATTCATGGACGTCGTATTGCCCGTGATGCGGCAGTCGGCGACCGTACCGTGCTCGATACACACGCCCGCACCGTTCGCCGTATAGGCGTAGCCGCCGGAAATCGTCAGTCCCTCAAGTACCGCATTGGCGTTGTTCAGCACGAACACACGGCTCGAAGGCGATGTGTAGTCGATCTTCGTTCGGCGAATCGTCGTCCTCCCCTTGCCCTCCTTGCCGCGAATCGTGATCGCCTTGGTGATTTCAATCATCTTGTCAGTCCGGTGCTCGCCCGGCAATGCCACAACCGTCACGCCATCCACGAGGATGGAAGCGAGATCGACGAGATTGGTCGCCGCCTTTGCCTCCGTATCGTAGGGAAATGCGCAACCGGGATTGTCCGAGGCAAGGTAAACCGTCGCGGGCAGGGTCTTGATCACCTGATCCGCCGTACCGCTGAAGACTGTCCGCCCGTCCTTATCGGTGACGACAAGCGAGACCGTGTATTCCGTTGCACTGGGCAACGTAACCAACGGCTTCTGTACGGAATCCACAACCGGAGCACTCGTATCCGCGCCCGTTACCGTCCACGCGAAGGTATAGTCCGCCGGATCGAATATTTCCTCGTCGAAGTTCGCCGACAGCTGGACACTTCCTCCGACAAGTCCGCTCCAGGCGTTCGCACCAATCGTGCAGGAGAAGACGGTCGAGGGCACGTATTCGTAACAACCGAGGTCGATGGCGTCACCCACGACACGCGGATCTCCGCCAAGGTCGGTGTCCTCCGTCATGCCGTCGTATGCCGTCCCCTGATTGATGCCGGCCGAACCCGGATTTAGGCGATAGTCCGCACCGAGCGAGGGGTTGTCATCGATTGGGTTTAGGCCTGTTCCGTTGTCCTTGCCAAAACAGTTGTTAGTCGTCTTGCTTGAGTTAAACCCCGAGTTGCTGCCGAATTGATACTCGTCTCCGCCTGTCTTCGCCGTATTCCCATACACGATGCAGTTCACCAGAACACAACTTAAGCAGTTGTCCGCCACAAAGATGCCGCCGCCCTTGCCCGTGGTTGCGGTGTTGTCCGCAATCGTGCAGTTGCGCATCGTTCCGCCACCGCCCACATAGACGCCGCCGCCCTGCTGGCACTTGTTGGAGACGATCAGGCAGTTGTCGACCAGCCCGCCCGTGATGCCGAGGACGCCGATCGTGTTCCTCGCCGTCGTATCGTTGCCATCGAAAATGCAGTGCGTAATGCGTCCGCTTCCGCTCACGCCCGCGCACAGGCCCTTGGCGTTGATGCCGTTGTTGTCGACGTTACCCGTGAAGCGGCAGTTGGCGACCGTGCCGGCTGAGACGATGATGCCGCCGCCCGTCACGTTCCATTCGACCTTCGCCCCCGTCACCTTGAAGCCCTCGATGCGGGCGTTCGAGCTGCTGACCGTGAGGTGCTTGCTGTTGAGATTGAGCGTCGTCTTGTCGTAGCCGGCGCCGCGGATCGTCACCGGACGATTCACCGCGAAATCCGCATTCAAGCTAAAGGTGCCCTCGCCGCATTCGATCACTCCATTTTCCGAGGTCACCGCAAAAGCCTCCTCGATGGAATTTGCCGCGGTCTCGGCAGAACCATAGGGGAATGTCGGCGCAGCTGACGGCGACTCTGCGCTCGCCACATAGGCGTGGGCCGTGCCGAAGACCGCCTGCACCGACTTCGCCGCGTCGACGGTCAGCTCCAGCGGATTGTCATAAATGTTCTCCGCCGGAACGTCGCCCACCCACTTCCAGAACGACACGCCCGCCAGCTCCGGATCCGGCGTCGCCGTGATCGTCACGACGTCCCCGTAGCCGGCGGTCTCGGACGATGCCTTGACGGTTCCGCCATCGCCTGCAGTTGCCGTCACCTTGAAGGATGCCACCCACTGCCAAACCAGCTTGCGGTATATACCCTCGTGCGAATACTCAAAGGACGTCTCCGGCCCCTCACTGACCAGTCCTCCAGCCGCGTCATAGAGTTTCCAACCGGCGCAAGTGACTGTGTTGCCGTCGATGTCAAGGGACGCTGGCGCACTGACCGGCAGCACGCCGTCCGCCGCGAGTCCGTCCGTCTGTCCGTAGGCGGGGCTGACCGTCCCGTATTCTTCAGGAGCACCAGAAATGTCAATCCAGTCGTCAAACCCAATGTTTTCGTAACATCCAAGGTCGCACTTGCCGTTCACCACGCGAGCGCGCCCTTCCAGATCGGTATTGGAGACGAAGGTCTCCTCGCCCGTCCCCTTGTCCGCCGCCGCACCGCCGCAGGAAACGTGGTAGTCATCCGCCGCCGCGTTCTTGAAGGTCGGGTCGATGGACAACAGGCAAGTCGAGAGATCCATCGTACCTGACGAACAGTAGTAGTCCGGCGCACCCGCGAGATCCGTCTTCGAGCCGGACAACTTGTTGCCGAAAACAATGCAGTTGATGACCTTGGCCGAGGAACCGGACACATGAAGTCCGCCCACGTTCCAGCCCGTGTTGCCGACGATCGTGCAGTTCTGCAGCGTTCCACCCGAGATACAGACGCCCCCCGCCTCGGGCGTCTTGTCCCGGTTGGCTCCGTTCGCGTAGTTGTTCGCAATAAGGCAGCTCTCCACGCGTCCGGCGGTCATCGTGAGACCGACACCTGAGTAGGGATAGCCGTTGCCGTTCGTGTTGTTGTCGATGATGGTGCGGGCAATGATCCCTTTGGAACTCACGAGGTGCACGGCACCGTAGTCGTTCATGCTCGGCTCGTTATCCGTAATTCGGCAGTCCAGCACCTGACCGCCGTTCGTATCGATGAGGACGCCCGCGCCGGAGTGCTTGCCGTATGCATCCTGCGTGCCGAGGTTGTAGGTGTACCCGCCCGTGATGGTCACGCCTTGCACGACCGCGTCTTCATGGTTGAGTCGAAAAACGCGTGCACACGGGTTCGAGTTCTTGTGCGCCAGCATCTGCTTGATTATCGTCACGTCGCGGCCCGCGCCCTTGAGCGTGACAGCGGACGTGAGCTCGATCTGCGCGTTAATGCAGAACGTGCCCTCGCCGAGCTCGACCGTCCCGCCCTGCGCAATCGCGGCCGTAATCGCCGCGTAGTCGGTTGCGCCCGTCGTGTCGCCAGAGGGTGCCAGCGCGGCGGATGCGAGCCGCCCGAAGGCGAAGAGAGCGGCAAGGAAAAGGACAAGTTCTTTTTTCATGGGTAAATCCTTTGTGTCCATTCTGCGTGATGGAAAATAATAGCGGACGAAATTTTAGAATCACTGCATTATAAAAGAGTGGAGTTAAGTTGTCAACAACGAAAGGTCGCAATTTGGACCTTATCGACTGGAAAATGGCGGTTCTAAGATTTGCGTGGCGGGGCAGACTTGATTTTTTGGGCGTGTTTCAGTATTCTTTTATCCAAACACTGAAAACGGAGAATCACCATGGCGGATTTGCAACCCATCAGCAACGAACAACTTGCGGCGGCCGATGCCGCTGCTGGCGCGGCACCAGGCGGCGCGTACATCTCGGATCGCTTCCGCGTCGACAACGCCCCGGCGGAACCTGCCGCCAACTACACTTTCGCGGGGATTTGCGCGATCGTGGCGTTCATTCTTTTCATCGCCGTCCTCGCCATCCTGTTCCAGGACTGGAATTTCCTCAAGGTTGCCTAAGCGACGCCCGCGAAAATGAAGAAAATGAAAATCTACCTGAGCGGCCCCATTATGGATGCCGCCGTTGGCGAGGCCTCGGACTGGCGCGTCCGCGCGCGGGCCGCGCTTGAGAAGAATTTCGCGATTCTCGACCCGATGCGGCGCAACTTCAAGGACCGCGAGGTCGATTCCGCCAACGAAATCGTGGAGTTCGACCTGCAGGACGTCCGCGAGGCCGACATCCTCCTCGTCAACTACGACAAGCCCTCGATCGGCACCTCGATGGAGGTTTTCTACGCCGCGCACGACCTCGGCAAGTTCATCGTCGCCTTCTCGCCCTTCAGCTTCGCCTCGTGCTCCCCGTGGATGGTGCGCTACTGCACCAAAATCCTGCCCTCGCTTGACGCCGCCACGGCGTACATCCTCGACCACTTCGTGCAGCTCGAGGTGGAGTAGGGCGGCACCCGGTGCGGATGCGGAGGCCGCTTGGCCCGGGCATGCGCAACGTGCGCAAGATTCTTGTAATCTTGCGTGGCGATTGCCGTAATTTTTAATTTCGCGCACGTGCGCCAGCGCCAAATGAAAGACTTTGCCTACAAGTTCATCAACCAGGTCCGGCACGAGGCCACTCGGCGCGGGACGTCCGTGACGGTGGTTTCGGGTGGGCGCACACGCGTTTTCCACGCCTACGACTGGGGGACCGACACCTTCATCTTCGAGCGCGACGTCTGGAAGCTCAAGCCGAGTCACGCCCCGGTGCTTGTCGTGCGCAAAGGCGCCCTTATCGAAGGACGTGACGGCCGGGTGATGACGATCACCTCGGGGAGCCACTCCACGGCGGCGCTCCCCCTTCTGCGCGGCGAATTCTGGAATCTGGGCCGCGTTCCCGACCGGCGCAAGAGCGACGTGATGAGCAAGTCCGTGCTCTGCGCCAATATTGTTGGTGCGGGCGAGACGATTGAGATTTCGCAACGCGACGTGCCCATTGAGGAGGTCCACGCCTCCGACGAATGGCTGCGCGGGCTGGGATGGCCGCTCAAGAACATCGTTCTTGCCGAACGCAGCGACAGCGCCCTCGACTTCTACCGCCGCCGCGGTCAGGAATGGCGCATCAAGCAACTGGTCTGGACGCGCAAGGAGATGGACTTCGCCCTTGCCGCCTCGCGGACGCGTATCCACTCCGACTTCAGCTACTACCACAGCGTCAAGGGCGTCCACTTTCTCTCGTTCGAGGACTTTTCGGCGTTGCTGCCTCTTTGCTCCGCCGATTTCGACGCCGTCATCCAGTGCGTCAACGAACTCGTCAAGCCCGCCGAAGTCGGCGAAATGCCGGCGATGCTCGACCCGAAGTACCGCAACCACCACGAAATCGAGCTCTTCGGCATCAGGGACCTTGCGGCCTCCGCCCGCATCGTCAAGATGTTGGTCGACCTCCAGCGCGACATCGGCGGCGTCACGCCCGCGCAGTGCGAGGACCGCCTTGCCGAAATCATCGGCGTCTACCGCAGTGCGCTTTCCTTCCCGTCGCTGGCGGACTCCGGCAGCGAACTTTTCGTCTCGTCGATGTACAAGCATTTGACAGGCGAAATCTACAATACGCAGGATCAGGTCGTGCCAGCCTTCGACGACCGCAAGGTCGCGCTTCCTGGCGCGACCTTCCGCGGCGGCAAGCCCGATTTCCATCCGGCGGCTGACGACCGTACGCGCGCCCTCGTCGAATATGCCCACACGCTTCTTTCCGCCGGCGAGGAGATGGAATACGCCAACATCTACGAGATTCGGCGGGAGGACTTCGGCGAGGCGGCGAAATTCCCGACACGCGAAATCGAGTTCAAGACCAGCAAGCGCCCGACTTCCACGAAGCTCATCGAAAAGCGTCTCGCGCAGCGCGGCATCGACTACGCGAGCTACATGCTCACGCGCGTCCAGGCTTTCCAGTCGCTCGGCGTCGCCTTTGGCGACCACCACCTCCTGCAGCGCCACGACAGGGGCGAGGGCGACACCTATTATTTCGTTCGCGACCGCTACGCCGGCTATGCGCTTGGCGACATCAGCCACAACCGGTTTCAACGCGCCGAAGGGGCCAACGGCGAGTTCGTCGACTTCCCCGCCGCCATTCTCGGAACGGCCGCCCAGGCCGGGCGCGCCGCCGCCCACACGATGGTCGTGAAGAAGTACCTGCAGAGTGAAAACACCGTTGGCTTTGGCGAGGGCAAGGAAATCATCGAGTTCGACTATGATCTCGCCTGGGGGTGCGAGATGCCTTGCGGAATGCGCCTTTGCTCCGTTCGCGGCGCCCTCGGCTGGCCATGCTTCGACAAGACGAAGGAGAACTTCGATGTCTGCATCGAGACGTATGCCGATGCCTTTGCAAGGACAGCCGTCGATTTTTGGCGGCGCAACAGCAAGGCCGTCTCGCTTGACGCGGTGATGGACGACTTCTGCGCGGGTTTCTCCTCGGCCACGCGGGAAATCTACTGGAACTACCATGCGCGCCGCGAGCTCTTCGCGCAGTTCGACCCCGACCTCAAGGCGGCTTTCCGCTTCCGCCAAAAATGGATTTTCGCCCTGTGGGCGATCGAGAAGCAATACGAAAACGTCGACCGGATCTCCGCCAAGATAAAGGTCGCCGCCGGCCGTCTCGCCGCGCTTGCGGACGGCGTCACCCTCTAGGTTTTGCGGCCGGGCGCCGTCCTGTCGCGTCGCGCCGGTCTTCCTTTTTCGCATTTACGGAGTCACGCAATGATCATGGCAAATTCAACAGATTTGGTCGTCATTGGCGGCGCAAGGGCCTGCGGCATCCGTTTTGTCTTCGCCGACGTCACGGACAGCGCCCGCGAACTCGCGCGCAGCCATTTGGCCGGCCCCACCGCCGCCGAAGCCCTGGCAGAGGGACTCGTCGCAGTCGCCATTCTCGGGGCGGACCTCGCCCAGCCGGAGGAGACTGTCTCGCTCTACATGAAGACCGATGGCCCGATCGAGTCGCTGCTTGTCGAAGCATCGTTCGAGGGGGCCTTGCGCGGTTTCACCGGCAAGAAGATACTCGGCGACTTCGACGGCGAGGCGGATCCCAACATGAACGCCGTATTCGGAGCTTCGGGCGACGTGCATATCATGCGCTCGCTTCCCGGACGGGTGCTTTCGCAGTCCGGACTCCAGCAGCGCAATCCCCGCCCCGTCTCCGCGGCTTCGATGTATTTCTCGATGGCGGCGCAGCGCCCGGTTGAGATTGCCTCGTGCGTGCTGCCCGGGGCGGATGGCCCCGATCTGGCGCGCGGCTTTCTCGTCGAACTCCTTCCCGATGGCGACAAGACTGTCTTCAACCGCGTCGTCTCCGAACTTCGGCAACGCCCCTTCTCGGACTCCCTTGAGGCGGCGTCCGGCGCCCAGGCGCTCTGCGCGGAGCTTGGCCTCGGGGATGTCGTCGCCGACCCGCCGCGTCCGCAGCGCTTCTCCTGCCGCTGCAGCCGCCAGAAGGCGCTTGACACGCTTCGCTCGCTTTCGGCGGAGGAGCGCGAAGCGATGAAGAAGCAGGGGCGGTCGATAGACATTTTCTGCCATATGTGCGGAAAGTGCCATACCTTCCAGCCCGGGGAACTTGATTTCGAATAGGCTTGCCAGATGGACCGCATTTTCATCATCGACGTGATGCCGTTGCTCTACCGCGGGCACTTCGCCTTTCTTTCGAAGCCCCGCATGACGACAACGGGCGTCAACACCTCGGCGCTGTTCTCCTACACCGCGACGGTGATGCAGATCCTCGAGCAGCGCGCCCCCACGCATATCGCGCTTGTCTTCGATTCGCGGACGCCGACCTTCCGGCACGAGGCCTTCCCGCAGTACAAGGCGCAGCGCGAAAAGCTCCCGGAAGACCTTCAGGCGGCGATTGGCATGGCGCAGGAATTCGCCGATGCGATGCGTCTTCCCGCGCTCTGCGTCGACGGGTTCGAGGCCGACGATCTCATGGGGACCGTCTCTCGTCTCGCCGCGGAAAGCGGCATGGAGGCCTATCTCGTCACGCCCGACAAGGACATCGCCCAGCTCGTCGGCCCCGGCGTCTTTCTCTACCGGCTCTCCGGAAAGAATCCCGAAATCTGGGGCGAGGCGGAAGTCTGCGAACACTGGAAACTCAAGACAACCGGGCAGATGGTCGACTACCTTGCCCTCGCGGGCGACGCCTCCGACAACATCCCCGGCGTCAAGGGCGTTGGCGAGAAAACCGCCCAAAAGCTCCTTGCCGACTTCGGCGGCATCGAAGACATCCTCGCCGCGGCGGCGGATGGCAAAATCGCCGGCAAACTCGGCGAGAAAATCGCCGCGGCGGCAGCCGATGCGCGGTTGTCGCGCTTCCTGACCGAAATCCGCCGCGACGTGGCGTTGCCCTGCGGCCTCGACGGGCTCAAGGTGCGCGAGCCCGACAAAAAGGTGATGGCCGCCTTTTGCGCAAAATACGAACTTTCGTCTGTCGCCCGACGCCTCGGCATCGACATCCAGTCCGCCGCGGCAACGGCCGACCTCCCGCTTTTCGGCGCCGCGCAGGCGGAATCCGCCGCCGCGCCCTCTGGCGAGGAGGCGTCCGCCGCATCGCTGGCGACGACGCCCCACGACTACACGCTTGTCGCGGACGAAGCCGCGCTTTTCGCGATGGTGGGCGAAATCAAGTCTGCCGGGCGCTTTGCCTTCGATACCGAGGCGACTTCCGCCGACGCCCGCCTGGCGCGGCTTGTCGGCCTTTCGTTCGCCACGGCGCCGGGGCGGGCGTGGTACGTCCCGTATCCGCCGGAACCTGCCGCGACGCAACCCGTCGCCGTCGATCTCTTTGGCGTCCCCCTTGAGCCCCCTGCGTCGCCGGCGGAACCCGTAGGCGCGTCGGCAGCCCTTCCCGCCGAAACCCTTGTCCGAATGCTCGCCCCGCTTTTCGCCTCGCCGTCACTCGTCAAGACCGGGCACAACACGAAATACGACCGTGAGCTCCTTTCGCGCTTCGGAATGCCCGTCGCGGCCCCGTGCCACGACACGATGCTGATGCACTTCGCGCTTGACGCGGCGGATCGCCACGGCCTCGACCGTCTGGCAAGGATATACCTCGGCTACGACACCATCCCGATTTCCACGCTGATCGGCGAAGGCCGCGCGGCGGATCCCGCGAAGATGGCCGAGTTGCCGCCCGCGGCGATTCTCGACTACGCGGCGGAAGACGCCGACGTCGCCCTGCGCCTTTACGACGCCTTGCTCCCCGAAGTCGAGGCGGCGGGACTTTCGCGGGCGCTGGAAATCAGCGAGGAGCCGCTTGTCGACGTGTTGCTCGGAATGGAGGAGGCGGGCGTCAGGATCGACGCCGTGACGCTCCGCGACTTCGGCCGCGAACTCGAAACCGAAATCGCCGCGCTCGAAGCCCGCATCTACGAGGCTGCAGGCGGACATTTCAACCTTAGTTCGCCCAGGCAACTTGGCGATGTCCTCTTCGGGAAACTCGCCATCGACGAAAAAGCGGCCCACACCGCCACCGGGCAGTACGTGACGAGCGAGGACGTCCTGCAGAAGTACGCCGCGAAACACCCAATCGTGGCGGACATCCTCGATTGGCGCGCCGCCGAGAAGCTTAAGTCGACCTATGCCGACAAGCTGCCGGGCTGCATCAGCGCGGCGGACGGCCGCGTGCATACCCATTTTTCGCAGGCTTTCACCGAGACGGGGCGACTGGCGTCGTCGGATCCCAACCTCCAGAACATCCCCGTCCGCACCGAGCGTGGCAAGCGCATCCGCGCGGCTGTCGTCGCGCGCGACGACAACCACGTGCTTGTCTCGGCCGACTATTCGCAGATTGAACTCCGCATCATGGCGGCGCTTTCCGGCGACGAGGCGATGCTGGAGGCTTTCAGGAGCGGCCGCGACATCCACACCGAGACAGCCTCGCGCGTCTTCAAGGTCGCGCCCGGCGCCGTGACGCCCGAGCAAAGGTCGCGCTGCAAGATGGTCAATTTCGGAATCATCTACGGGATCTCGGTCTTTGGCCTCGGCCAGCGTCTTGGAATCTCGCGGACGGAAGCCGGCGCTTTCATCGACGAATATTTCATCCAGTACCCCGGTGTGCGCTCCTTCATGGAGAAAGCCGTGGCGGACGCCCGCGAGAAGGGCTATGCCGAAACCGTGCTCGGCCGGCGCAGGAGTCTTCGGGACATTTCGTCGCGCAACGGGACCGTCCGCCAGGCGGCGGAGCGCAACGCCATCAACACGCCGGTGCAGGGGAGCGCGGCCGACCTCATCAAGATGGCGATGGTGCGCGTGGACCGCGCACTCCGGGCGGAGGGGCTCCGGGCGCGGCTCGTGCTGCAGATCCACGACGAACTGCTGCTCGACGTGCCGAAGGACGAGGAACCCCGCGTGCGCGAAATTGTCCGCGAGGCAATGCTGGGGGCGTGGGATTTCGGGGTCCCGCTCGAAGTTGAAATCGGTTCCGGCAGCACCTGGCTCGACGCGCATTAGCGTCTGCCCCGGCCGATTTGCTATCGCGCTCAATCAGCACTCAACTCCGCTTTGCAAGCGCAAGTAAATTATGCTATGATACTTTCCATTCTATGGAAAGCGTCGGTTGACTTGATTCTGCAAAGAGTGTTGCGTTGACTAAGGTCTGGTGGGATGGGGGTTGCGCCCTCACACGGACAAGAAAAGCTATGACGAAGAAACAGGAAGCTAAAATGGTGCTTGAATTGCTTGGAATGCCCACCGAGCAACAGAGTGACATCTGTTGTTATTCCCTGTTGGCCCTGTTGAAGCTTTCGTCCTCTTCTTCCTGGTCTGCGGCTACCAACGAATGGACGCGCATTCACGACATTCTTGCGTTCTTGCGCAAGACCTATCGTGGGGTGAGGTACGCGGAGAACAGTCGCGAGACGTTTCGCAAGCAGGCGATGCACCATTTCCGCACGGCGGCGATCATTGAGGACAATGGTGTTGCGACCAACTCGCCCAATTACCGTTACCGCGTGACCCCCGAAGCACTTTCTCTTTTCAAGGTCTTTGGTACGGGCAAGTGGGATGCGGCTTTGGCAAAGTTTCTCGCCGCCCATCAGACGCTGCGGCAAATCTATGCTTCCAAGAAGCGCGTCAACAAGGTTGAGGTGACGGTCGATGG
>JAZQOA010000013.1:0-9443 GCA_045627605.1 Kiritimatiellia bacterium
CCGCTCTTTTCTTCCAATCACATGCCATAACGCCCCGCACAATCACATGCCATAACGCCCCGCACAATCACATGCCATAACGCCCCGCACTATCACATGCCATAACGCCCCGCACTATCACATGCCATAACGCCCTCGCAAAGTCTTACCGCATTTTTCCCAGCCTGTTGCCTCACCCAATCTGCCAATTTCTTCCGCACCGTATTCTCATCATTTTCTTGTGTAATCCCATCAGTTGTGCTAAGATGGCCTTTATGAGGAAATCAAGACTCAATTCCGTTCAATCTGGCGCGGCAATTGCCGCGGCGGCTCCCCGTGCTACGGCCTCCGCGGTTCCCCGCGTCAGCCAACGTGCGCATCTTGCACGGCGCCTGGCGGCGCAGGAGCGGATGGAGCGCGAGGCTGCGCTGGGGGAGGCGTTCGACTTCCTAAAGTGCGGCGATTGCTTTGAGTTGCTATGCAGCATCGGCGCAGCCGAAGTTATGACGGCGGGGGCTGTCGGCGCGGCCATTCCGATTCCGCTCTACGCCGCCGGCATGGCCTTCACCCTGGCACTCGCCGCATCAGTGCTGGCACTTGCCCAAATTGGCGCGGGAATGGCACTTTGGGCAATTATGAAGTTCTTGAGCTGCTTCAACCGCCGCGTGAAGCGACCCGTCTACTACCCCGTAGAGAGGCTGCGCCGCGAGAAGCTCGCCCGCGCACGCCGAAAAATCCGGCAGAGGCGCACACTCAACGCCTGTCCGACGAAGGAGGAGCTTGAAGCACAGTTCGCCAAGGCGAAGAGCTCGCCTCGGGAGATGATCCGCTTCGGCTCCATGATCTGCGATCTCGAATGCTACGTGGACAACAGCCTTGTCCGCAACGAATGCGGCGAAATCATTGGGCGCAAACCCGGCATCCGGGGTTGGCTCAATGAAAATTGCCCAAGGCTCGGCGCGAAGTACAAGACCTTGATGCGTTACAAAACGATGGCGGAGAAGCTGAAGCAAGCCGTGGGGGTCACAGACCCCATACCAGCCGCCATGCTGGCCGAAACTGATGAGAACACGGTGCGGAAGTTCTTAGCAGGGGAACATGGGGATGGGCGGAGATGCACGTTGGGGGTGTCGCAATGGGAGATGGCTGCGGCATGGGGCAAGGCGCAGGACTTCTTCAGGGTTTGCTACCGGTTTCAAACCGATGTCATCGCGCAACTTGACTTAAGGCTCGCACCGGAGTTCGCCCCTTCAGGTTGGTCGATGAAGTCCGTGTCCGACTCCTCCACCGCATAGCGCGGAAACCTCAATTTTTCCTGCCGCGGCGGTGACGGAAGTCCTGGACGAGTTCGCGGACGGCCGAGGGGCTGAGCACGAACATTGCGCCGCCGTAAACGGCCGCGCCAAGGGCCATCATCGCGGCAACGCCTGTCGCCAACGCCAATTTCAAAGGCAGGACGGCACAAAGTACATCGTGGAGACGCCCGTTGCAAAAGCAGACAGCACCCGCCATTAGCGACGCGGCAACAAGCGACGCCAAAGCAGAGTGGACAACCGCCCCGAAACGAAAGAGCCGAGCTCCGCCCGCCCGGCGGCGGGCGAGAATCGCCATCAGCGCCACGCAACTCAGGAAACTTGAAATCGATGTCGCTATGGCAATGCCAACCGGTTTCAGTTCGACGGGGAGCACCCAGATGAAAAAGACATTCATCGCGAGGTTGAGCGCCACGCCTGCCGTGCCAATGACAACGGGCGTGTGAGCATCTTGCCGCGCGTAGTACGCCGAGACAACAACCTTGTGGAGTCCCGCCGCCACAAGCCCCGCGCTATAGGCGATGAGGGCGTTGGCCGTGCGCGTCGTTGAAAGGGCGTCGAAGGCACCCGTCTCGTAAACAAGCGAGATGATCGGCGTGGACAGGACAATCAACCCCGCCGCCGCCGGGGTCATGACGACAATCACATTGCGAAAGGTACGCTCCAAAGCGTCGGCGAAGCTGGCGTAATCGGCCCTCGCGCTAAACGACGACAACGTCGGGAGAAGCACCGTCGCGAAGGCCGTGCCGACAATCGCAAGCGGAAGGTAAACGAGCCTGTCGGCGTAGCCCAATGCCGAAGGCCCCCACTCGCCCGCCCACATGGCGAGGATGCTGTCGAGGCAGACGTTCACCTGCATGACGCCAGCCGCCAGGGCCATCGGCGCCATCAGCTTGAAGACGCGCCTGACGCCAGGCGATGCCATCTCGGAAAAGGCCAGCCGCAACGGCACGGCGTACCGCCGGAGGACGGGCAACTGCACCGCCACCTGGACGACGCCGGAAACGAGAATCGACCAGGCGACGACTTCAATGCGGAGCAATCCCTCCCCCGGCAAAAATGGGCAGACGCAAACAAGCACGGCGATGCAGCAGAGGTTCTGGAAGGCCGGGGCAAGCGCCGATACCGCAAATGACTTGAGGGAATTGAGAACTCCCATAATGAGCGCCGCGAGGCAGATGAGCGGCGCGTAGGGCAGCATAATGCGCAGAAGCGGCATGATCTGCCCCCAGCGTCCGTCCGCGCCCCAATGGCGGGCCAGGGGGAATGTCGCGAGAAATCCAACGGCCGTCAAGACGCCCAGAAAAGCCACCATCGCGCCGGCCACCGCCGAGGCCAGCCGGTCGGCCTCGGTCTTTCCCTGCTTTTCAAGTGTCTCCGTGTAGACGGGGATCAGCGCCGCCGAAAGCGCCCCTTCTCCAAAGAGGCGTCGAAAGAGATTCGGGATGCGGTAGGCGACATCGAAGGCGGACTTCACGACACCCGCGCCAAAGAAGTAGGCCATAAGCACTTCGCGGACAAGCCCGCCGACGCGGCTCACGAATGTCATCGCGCCGACAACCACCGCGTTGTGCGCCATGCTCTTCTCAGCCATGGGCGAGCACCTCCTGCAGCGCCTTGAAAACCCGCTCAGGCTTGACGGAGAGCAGAGTGCGCGTCGCCGCCGCAGATTCGCGGGGAATCGCGCGGGAGACTTTGACGCCTTCCGCCGCAACAACCGCGCTGCGACCGAGCGGGCCGGTCTTGGCGGGATCCGTAAGGCCAAATACCGCGACAACCGGCGCCCCCATCGCCGTCGCCAGATGCATGCCGCCGCTGTCGTTGCTGCACACCGCGCGACACTTGGAAAGCACGAATGCGAGTTCGCCCAGGCGAGTCTTGCCGCAGAGGTTCGTCACGGCGCCCGCCTTCCCGGCGGCGACGGCCTCCGCGACGGCGGCACACTCCGCCGCCTCGCCCGGCGTACCGCAGACGAGCACGTGGCGGACGACCCCCGCGCCCAGTGCGCAGCCGGCGACAGCGGAGAAGTGCTCCCACGGCCAGCGCTTCGAACCACCGCGCGCAGCGCCAGGCAGGATGACGAGAGATTCGCCGAGCGGGACGCCACATTCAAAGGTCGGCAGTTTCACCGGGTCGATCGCGGCGGCAGGCGAAGGCAAGTCGCCTTCGACACCGAAAAGCCGGGCATATTCAAGCTGCTGGTGGGCGTCCGCGAGGTCGCTGATCGAGACGCGGTCCGTGACGAACGGAAAGCGAAACTGCCCGGCCGTGCCGCGAATGCACCCCGCACCGCCTCGCCAGACGAGGTAGGCGGCGCGAAAGGAGTGGGGCAGCACGATGGCCTCGTCGCATTTCAGTTCCCGAAGTTCGCGGACGGCCGCGCGCATCCCCTCCCCCCCCGGTGCCAGCGTCACGACGCCGTCGACATCGCGGGCGAACGCCCAGATTCCAGCGACGGATTTCTTGGCGAGGACAAAGACGCGGCAGTCTCTATGGGCGTCGCGCCACTTGCGCCAGGCCGGAAGCGCCATCACGACGTCGCCAAGCCAGTTGGGGGAATGCACGAGGACGGTTTTCATCGCGGTCTCAGCTCGGGGAGGTCGAATGCAGATGCGTCTTGGGGTTCTTCTCGAGGAAATAGTCGAGCGCCCACTGCGTCGGGAAAAGAATCACGAGGTTTCCATCGAGATCGTGCGCGAGCTTCACGCCGATGCCAAGGTAGGCGTCGCGGTAATCCTCTTCCTTGACGCCGAGATCAAACCACCGCACAATCGTAAAAGGCGAGGGCTCGATCTTCGGGTTGGCACCGTATTCGACCTGCAGGCGGTGCATCACCACGTCGAACTGCAACTGGCCGACGGCGCCGAGCAAGGAGGTGTTGAGCCCCGTGTCGGGCGTTGTGAAAGCCTGGATCACGCCTTCGTCGAGGAGCTGGGAGAGGCCCTCGTGGAACTGCTTCTGCTTGTCGGTG
Source organism: Kiritimatiellia bacterium (assembly GCA_045627605.1). Taxonomy (GTDB): domain Bacteria; phylum Verrucomicrobiota; class Kiritimatiellia; order RFP12; family JAAYLN01; genus RGIG5952. Next base: position 4,264 of record JAZQOA010000013.1, read on the forward strand.
CCGATGTTGCGGATGGTGGCGAAGGCCTCGGGCGAGAAGCGCGGGATTTCGTCGTAGTGGATTTTCGGATCGGTCGTCAGCGTGGCGCCGATCTTGAAGGCGCGGTGCATGACGAGCCCGACGATGTCGCCCGGGACGGCGGTCTCAACGCTCTCGCGCTCCTGGGCGAAGAGCTTCTGCGGGTATGCCAGGCGGATGGGCTTGCCGCCGTCAGGGTCGCACACGACCATGTCCTTCTCGAAGGTTCCGGAACAAACGCGCATAAAGGTCAGGCGATCGCGATGGCGCGGGTTCATGTTGGCCTGCACCTTGAAGACGAAACCGGAGAAGACGTCGGAGGCCGGATCGACCGGTGTGCCGTCCTTGAGCTTGCGCGGCTGGGGCTTCGCGCCATATTTCACGAAATAGTCGAGGAGGTTCTGGACGCCGAAGTTCGTGATGCCGCTGCCAAAAAAGACCGGCGTCATCCCGCCGGCGGCAAGCGCCTTCTCGTCAAACTCCTCGCCGGCCAGCGAAAGCATCTCGACCTCGTCCACCCAGGCCTTGTACTCCTCCTCGTTGAGAAGAGCCTTGAGCGAGTCGTCGTAGATGCCCGTCACGGTGCTTGCCGCCTTGTGCTGGCCGTGGGCGGAGCGTTCGTAGAGGTAGAGTTTCTTTTCAAGGCGGTCGTAGACGCCGCGGAAAGTCTCGCCGTTGCCCAACGGCCACGTCACGGGGAAGGCGCCGATGCCAAGGACTTTCTCGAGCTCGTCGACGAGGTCGAGCGGCGCAAGCGCCGGGCGGTCCATCTTGTTCATGAAGGTGAAGATGGGGATGCCCCGGAGGCGGCAGATCTCGAAAAGCTTGCGGGTACGCTCCTCGATGCCCTTGGCGGCGTCGATGACCATGATCACGGAGTCGACGGCCGTCAGGACGCGGTAGGTGTCCTCGGAGAAGTCCTTGTGGCCGGGCGTATCAAGGAGGTTGATGACGCACCCGCCGTAGTCGAACTGCAAAAGCGTCGACGACACGGAGATGCCGCGTTCCTTTTCGAGTTCCATCCAGTCGGAAGTCGTGTTGGGCTGGTCGCGCCGCGCGCGCACCGATCCCGCGAGCTGGATGGCCCCGCCGTAGAGCAGCAGCTTCTCGGTCAGCGTGGTCTTGCCGGCGTCGGGGTGCGAAATAATCGCGAAAGTCCTTCTTTTGGCGATTTCTTCCTTGCGTTCCTGCGTTGTCATTGTCTTGCCATTCTTCCAAATTCGAAAAGACGCGGCCTGGTTAATTGCGCTTGGCCCACTGGGCCTGGCGGGCGACGCCGAGCATGATGTTGGCGTCGTCCTCGGTGCGGATGCCGCGGGAGAAGATGCGGCCGAAGCCCTGCATCATGTGGTCGGCCTTGTCCTCCTTCATGAACCCGATCTCCAGCATCGCCTCGCGCCAGATCTCGAAAAGGCGCTGGCGGTGGCGTCCCTCGACCGGCGGTGATTTCTCGTCGGGCATCGTGTAGACGGAGGCGGTCGCATAGAGCTCGTACATGCAGACCATTGCCGCCTGGGCGAGGTTGAGCGACCTGTACTCCGGAGCCGAAGGGATGCGGATGAGGTGGGTGCAGAGCTGCACCTCGTCGTTTTCAAGGCCGTTGTCCTCCCGCCCGAAGACAAGCGCGACCTCGCCGTGGCCCGCGATATGCAGCAGTTCCGGCGCGATTTCGCGGGCTGACTTCACGTGCTGGCGGTAGAGTCCGTCGCGCGCCGTCGCGCCCGCCACGGCGGTGCAGTCGCCGACCGCCTCGGCAAAGGTCTTGACGACTTTCATGTTTTCGAGGATGCCGCCCGCGTGAACCGCCATTTTGGCGGCATTGGGCCAGTCGTCCTCCTCGACACGCGGGTTAACCACGTAGAGGCGCGAAAGCCCCATGTTGGCCATCGCCCGGCACACCGAGCCGATGTTGCCGGCGTAAAGCGGCGAAACCAACACGACGCGGATGTTCCGGCCAGCGTCATATTTTTTCTCGACAGGTTCTTTTCTTTCGGCGCACATCGTCAAAATCCCCCGAGGGCCCGACGGACAATTTCCGCAACGGCCTCCACTTCGTCGTCTTCCATGCCGTCTCCCGACGGCAGGCAGACGCCCCGTTCAAAAATATCTTCGGCGACTTTGCCGCCGTCCGTCACCCGGGCCGCCTTGAAAACGGGTTGCAAATGCATGGGTTTCCAGATGCGGCGCGCCTCGATGTTTTCGGCTTCAAGCGCCGCGATTACCTCGGCCGGGCCTGCCGCCGCCCCGCGCGGAAGAAGCGCCGCCGTAAGCCAGCGGCTCCCCTGGCTCGATGCCGGTTCGGGCATGAATTCAAGTTCCGGCAGCAATTGCGCGTAGAGCGCGAAGATTTCGCGACGGCGGGCAACTTTTCGCACAAGTTGCTCAAACTGCCCGAGCCCGATGGCCGCCGAGACATTGCTCATCCTGTAGTTGTAGCCCAGGCGCTCGTGCTCGTACCAGGGCCGGGGCTCTTTTGCCTGCTGCGAGAGGAATCGGGCTTTTTCAACAAGCGCCGCATCGCGCGAAACGAGCATGCCGCCGCCCGACGACGTAATGATCTTGTTGCCGTTAAAGGAGAAGACTGCGGCAACCCCGGCCTCACCGGCCTTGCGCCAGGCGCCTTCAGCATCCCGCCAAGAGGCGCCAAGCGCCTCGGCGGCGTCCTCGACGAGCGCCACGCCGTGGCGGTGGCAAACGGGCGCGAGGCGCGCGTAGTCGCAGCACTGCCCGTAGAGGTCGACGGCGACGACGGCCTTGACGCGACGGCCTTCAGTGCGAAGCCCGGCAAGCGCCGCGTCGAGCGCCGCGGGCGACATCGACCACGAGTCGGGTTCGCAATCGACGAAACAAGGCTCGGCGCCGCGATGCACCGCCGGCGCAATCGACGCCACGAAAGTAAGATCGGAGCAGACGACGACGTCGCCGGGGCCGACGCCAAGGTGGTCGAAGAGCAAGTCAAGCCCGGCCGTCGCGGACGAAAGCGCGCAGGCTGAGAAACCCGTGTCCAGCGAGTCGGCGACCGCCGCCTCGAACCGGCCGATCATGGGCCCCGCCGGCGCGATGTAATTCGAGGCGAAGACGTCCGCCACGTATTCGCGCTCGTTGCCGCGCAAGTTGGGCGGCGAAAGGAATATCCGGTTTCTCATGCGGGCCTCAGAATTCGACGAGCTTCGCCTGGCGCAGCGAGATGCAGGCGTCGCACCCTTGCGACGAGCCGAGGACCAGATGGTCGACGAGCGGAATGGAGACAAGCTTGGAGACTTCGACAAGCCGTTCCGTGAGCCGGACGTCCTCGGCGCTGGGCGTGGCGTCGCCCGACGGGTGGTTGTGGGCGACAAGCAATGCGTGCGCCCCCCAGCGGATCGCCTCGCGGAAGACTTCGCGCGGATGCACCGGCGTGGAGGAAAGCGTCCCGCGCGTCACGAAGATCGGGTCGCAAAGCGGCGTGAAACGCGTGTCGACGGGAAGCACAAGGAAGTTCTCCTGCTCGCTCCGGCCCCTTAGCGCATAGCGGAAGACGCGATGCGCGTCGGCGAACGTCCGCACGGTTTTGGGAAGCGGGGCGTCGTCGCCCGGCTCCCCGCGCAACAACTCGATGCCGCGCCGCGCCAGCTCGATCGCCGCGGCAAGTTCAAGCAGTTTCGCCTCTCCCACGCCAAGTATCTTGCGGTCAGGCGACGCAAGGTTGTGGACGCGGATGTCCTCCCGCAGGGTGCGCCAGTCGGCGGCGGCCCCGACGAATTTGCGGACGGACCCATAGTGCGAGATGAGCCGCCGGGAAAGCTCCATCACGTCGCACCCCTCCGCGCCGGTCTTGAGGATGATGGCGAGAAGGTCTTCGTCGTGGAGGTCGCCCACGCGGGGGGCCTTCAGGAGCTTTTCGCGCGGCTTGAGGTCGTCGGCTTGTTTTTTGAAGTCGTTGGGCATCTGCGGGAAGGGCGGGCACCGTGCGCGGCGGCACCCGCGCGGGGCTACACGTAGAAGAGGCTCTCGACGATGATGTCGGATTTCCGCGGACGGATCACGACGTCCTCAAGCATGACGTCCCCGACGTCAGGAAGCTGCCCGGCCTCGGCAAGTTTGGCCTCGAACTCTTCCTTGAGCGCCCGGCAACGCTCCTCAAGGACACTGAGTTTTTCCTCCGCCATGGCGACGTCCTGCTTTTCCTTGCCGATGCCCGAGGCGCTGCGGATGGTCGAACCCGCGCGGCTGACGCTGCCCGTAATGCCGCGGCCGCGCCCGAAAATCGCGCCGAGGATGGCGGCGCCCGCCCAGACGGCGGTCTGCGTCTTCTTTTGTGAGACCTGGGTCTTTTCCCGCTGGATGCGATCCGCGGCGGAACGGATCTGGTCTTCGATGCGCGTAATCTTGGGCCCGTATGTCGCGTTGACCTTATCCACGAGCTTGTCGCGGCGTTCGCGGAGGACAAGCTGTAGACGCGCCCGGAAGTCGCCCTCGGATTCGCCGAACTTCGAGACGAGCTTCGTCTCGGTGTCGCGCATCATCATGACGGTCTTCTCCTGATAGACGTAGGAGGACAACCTCTTGCCCCAGGCGGCGAAGCGCTTCTCGGAGAGGTTGACCGTCTCGGACGGTTCGATGGGCTCGTCAAACTCCTCGGCGGCTTCCCAATCGGGAGAGCCGACGTTGTCGGCGTCAGCGAGGTAGTAGACGGAAGTCCACTTGTCGGTGGCGGTCTTGGCGTCGACAAAATGGAGACGTACCGACGCGCCGATCTTGCGGGGCTTCGCGCTGGAACACGGCATGGCGAAACCCGTCGCGGACGCCGCAGGCGCTGCGGCGGGAGCGAATGATGGCGCGGCTGAAGAAGCCGCCTCCGAAGCGGACTCCATCGGCGGAAAAGGCGACGGCATGCCCGGGGCGAAGGCCGCGGATTCAGCCGGCGCCGGTGCGGCGGCGGGAATAAGCGAGTGAATCTGCGCCATCGAAAGCGGACCGCAAAGGTAGCTCATCGACCAGCGCGTTTCAAAGAGCACGGGGACATCATCAGCCGCGTCGCGCATGAGGAAGACGCGCTTGCCGAGACCGGAGAGAAGCCGGTCCATCGACGAGCGGTCGAAGCCGCGGCCCGAATCGGCGGCGGCGCTTTCAAGGCCGTCGAGGACGCGCATCTTGTCGCGGTCGGTCTGCAGGCGGCCGAT
>JAZQOA010000014.1:0-9037 GCA_045627605.1 Kiritimatiellia bacterium
CTCCTTGTCCTTATCCTTCGAGATGCGCTTCGAGAGCTGCGCCGTCTCCGCGATCACCGTGAGCGCACGGTCCGGCGCGAAGTCGAAGACATAGCACTCATCCTTGACCTTGCCGTCGTGCACCCACGGCGACTGGACGCGGAAGATCGTCTGCATATACGAGGACGCGGCGGTATGGACGCTGCCCGCGATCATCAGCACCGCCGTCCATTCAGGAACCGTCACGCCGGTCGTCAGCTTGCCGCACGACAGCGTGATCGAGCGCGGATACTTCCTAATCGTCGAGCGGACCAGCTCCAGCGCATTGTCCTCGTGTTCCTCCTCGTAATCATCCCCCTGACCCGCGACATTCGCCACACCGAACGTCTTGTAGAGGGGATGGTTGTGGATCATCTCGCTGAGCGCCTTTGCCGCGGCAACGCCGGGAACCATCCAGAGGGAATGACGGAAGTAGTCGCAGTATTCCGCCGTGGCAAACGGATAGCGGCTCGTCGCGGACGGCTTGGCGAGAAGATCGAGGAACTTCCTCACGTCCTCGGCGTGGATGAAATCGCCGGACTTGACGCCCTTCGGCATCGGCCGTCCGTCCGCGTCCCTGTCGCCTGTCCACGTGCGGAAGAACTCGGTGAAGTTGAACGCCTTGCCTTCAAGCTCCTCCTCGGCATAGCCGCTGAGTTCGTTTGAAAGGTCGAAGGTGTAGATGTTCATCCGCGGCAGAACGGCATACGGATTCGGCTCGTTCGGATGCTTCTCGTCCCAAGTCGCCTTGGCCGTTTGCTCCCGCACGTAATCCCACTCGAAAACCGCGCCGTCATCAAAGCTCGGCAGCAGGTTGAACGGCGTACCCGACAGCGAAAGCACCTTGGTCCTCTTGTTGTTCTTGGTCAGTTCGGCGGACACCTTCTTGCCGTAATCGGTCTGCGTCCCCTCGTGCGCCTCATCGACGATGACGAGATCCCACGCCGTGTCAAAGACCGCGTCGTTCTTGAAAAAGTCACCGCCGACGCGCTTCGAGCCGCGAAGATCCTGGATGGACGCGAAATAGATGAAATGCTTGCCCGCCTTGTCGTACTTCTTGAGGATGTCCTTCTTCTCGGCCTCTTCCTCGGCCTCGCATCCTCTGGCGACGACCTTGGTCTTGTCCGAGTAAGAGTACGGAATCTTACTGCCGTCGAATATCTTATGGTAATCCTCTTGCCAACTGGAGCCGACCACGTGACGATGGGTGATGATGATGGTCTTGCGGAATCCGCCGCGGCGCACGACCTCGAGGGCGGTCGGCGTCTTGCCGAAGCGCATCTTCGCGTCCCAGAGCATGTCGTTGTGCTTCTTGAAGCGCGTCAGGGTGTCGGCGATCGCCTTCTCCTGTTCCTCGCGGAAGACGAACGGCTCCGGCTTCTTCAGTTCAGAGGAGTCAAGGGCGATGCGCCCTTCCTTGACCGCGGCAATCGCCTTCTTGACCGTCTCAAGGTCGGCCTCGTACCATTCGCGTCCCTTCGTGCCGGAAATCTTCACATGCTTGTAGCCCGACTTCTCAAGGACATCATGGACATCGTGGTCGCGAAATGGCGTAATCATCTTCACGCCACCATCTTGCGTCATCCGCACGGCCAGCTCGGCGTGATGGAGAATGTACTTGACGCCCGCCGTACCGGTCTGCTGGTCGATCCGCTTCTTGGCCGCGGCCTTGAGCTCCGCGCAATTCACCGTCAGCTCAGATGCCTTTTTCGGCGACTTGAAGGACGTGTCACCGACCTTCAGGAGCCCCGCGTGGTCGACCGATCCGGGAATCTCATACACGTAAATGAGAAAATACGAACACGGTGCGCTGTAAGGATAGTCCGTCATTGGCAATACACTTTCTTCATGGATTTCACTGCTAATTCTGCGCCCTTGGACGTGAGACGGTACTTCTGCGTTGGGGCCCGGGCACAAGATACTGTTCGCTCAAGGAATCCACCCTCAAGCGCACGAGAAAGATATCGAACTGTAAAATTGGGTCGATTCTTCACACCGACGGCTTCACGTAATTCCTTTTCCGTCATTTCACCTTTGCACACAGATACAAGCCGCTCTACTTGTTCGCATACATGTTCGCGTACATGTTCGCATACATGCTCAGCGCTGCGACCTTTTACAGTCTCATTTAGAGGCTCATTTAGAGGCTCATTTAGAGGCTCATTTATGGGCTCATTGGATTTCGCCTTCTTCTTGCGATCAAAGACGACCTTGAAGAAACCTGGCGTCTCTTCAAGTTTCGGACGCGGCAAGCCGGCGGCCGTCCAGTCGGTGAAGTAGCGCGCCACGCCGCCGCCCCAGCCCTCGACTTCCTTCATGTAGCAAAGCGCGAGGGCGAGACCGTCGTTCCGGATCTTCGAATAGCCGTGTTCCGCCTGCTCGATCGTCATGTCACGGACAAGTCCGCCCGGCGACGTGATTTCAAGCCGATCGTCATACAGGGCGACATACACCTCGGACGGCTCGAGATAGTTGCGATGAAAGACCGCATTGCAAATGGCCTCGCGGACGGATCCGACCGGCAGCTCGTAAACATCGCGGCGGCGTGTCGCCACCAATTCGGATCCGACGCGCATGTTCTTGCAGACGAATGCGTAGGCGTCGTGGATCTGCTCGGCAATCGGCCCCTCGCATTCGCGCTGGTCATACCAGACGGACTTGTCCGTGCCGCGATAGGCGCGGCAACGGACACGCGGCGGACGAATCCCCGGCACGTCTTCGCCCGCAACGATGAGATACCCGTTTGTCGGCACAAGCTTACCGCGCATCTCGCACAACAAGCCCATCGAGATCAAGCGCTCAACCGTCATCGGCCTAATGCGCTTGGCCTCTTCTTCATCCAAGCAGTTCTCACGCGCCGTCTTCGTCATCATTCGCGCCGTTCGCGTCGCTTCAGCCTTCGTGACGACCAGCCCCCTGACTGGCAGCAAGTCGAAGCTCTTGTTCTCACCTTCAATCAGCAAAGTCTTCAAGACCGCAGGTTCTGCAAGCCGCGTCGTCGCTCCTACACGGACATACGCTCCGTCTTTCATCCCGAGTTTACGGACATAGTACGGCGTATGCTGTCCCGGCGCGACCTCGACGACAATCAGGGGACGGTTCTCGACATTGGCAATCTTGGTCGTCAGCGTAATCGCCGGCTCACAATCATTTGAGATCGTATCCACGATTGCATCGACTTCTCGAAACACCATTTCAGGGTCAACGCCAACGACTTTTCGCGTCTCATTTTCAACACCGAAAACCAAGCGTCCGCCGCGACCATTGGCAAACGCAACAGCTGTCTTGACGTACTTCAGCGCCTCCTTTGGACGAGCTTCCTTGAACTCAAGCTCAGCCGACTCGCCCGCCAGTATCTCATCACGCAATGTCATTTCAACCTCCACTAATCTCAAGAACGTCTTCTATCGGCCTGAACTCAAACGGCGGCAAAAAGAGGACGGGCTTTCCGGTTTCCCAGTCCATGATTCGGCAACGGTCGCCATTATGGTCTGTTGGGTCGCCGGGCTTGTTTCGCCTGCAGCCGGGGCAGTCCTCGGAAAGCTGAGGCGGCGGGGTCTCGTCATCAAAAAACAGCTCAAGTTGGGGCGCGGGCGGTGTGGAAACGGGATGGCAGGAATATGGAACGACGTACTTCAAACCGTCCATCTGCCAGATGTTCCACGAGATGACCTCGGCCCATTCCTGAAGAGTTTCAATGGACAGAGCTTCGGGGAAATGGCGGGATTCGTACCATTCCTTCATGCTCCAAAGGATATTTTCGCGGGCTATCAAAAGGCTGTCGCCCTGGAACTCGTAACCGTAAATACTCCTCAGCGCCCAACCTGACCATGTCAGCCAATCCGCCGCGCAGAGGCAGTTTTCGGAGACAACGCGCAGCTTGCGGTCAAGAAGCCCGATGCGGTCAAACAGATCAGGGATAAGCTTTCCCGAAACCGTGTCGTAACGGCAGACCAGATAGGGAGCCTCGCCGCAGGTGACTTCCATGCGAAGTGCCTTAACATATTGTTGCCAGGAAGTCTTCTTTTCCTTGGAGAATCGCACTTTTTCGCGTCTTGTCCGCCAGCGGAGGCCATTGCTCTTGAGGTTTGGCTGGTCAAGTTCAAAGTTGAATGGGGAATTGGGATTTCCGAACCAAGCGGAGTCGATGAGGTTGTTTTGCTTGTTGCAAACCCAGGATGGCGTGAAGACCTCGGCCTTGTCGACAGAGCGGGCGCGTTGCTCCTCGGCGGACTTATCGACGCGAGGCTGGATGACATGCCCGTTGGCGTTGGTCATTGCGGCAACAGTCATTTCATCGCGAATGCCGAAGCCTTCCCCTCGCACTGCGTAGCTGTCCGTCGCCCAGAGGAGGTTGCGGCAAGTGGAACGGTCCAGCAGCAGGATGTCCATAAGCCCGCCGCCAAGACGCAGTATCTCGTCTTCGAGAATATCCCGGAAGGGCGCTTGGCTTTGCGCTGCGCCTTTACCATTTTGACCTTCTGTCTCTTTGGGCATGATACTCCTTTCGCAAGAGAACATTTTATCAAATCGCTCTCTTTTTGAAAGACAAAAGGCTGCAAGCGCCCACAAGTGTCCGCAAGTATTCGCTAGTGCCATTTCGCGAGATTTGCGTTCTCTCGCGTTTTCCGGCCTCTAGCCTAATCTTGCTGGGACCTCCTGGTTCCCGTGCAATCTCGCGCACGAGAAGCGGCTTTACGCGCCTTCCTCGCCGCAACAGTCCGTGAGCATTCAGGCTCTCGCGCCCGCGACCGGCCTTTGAGCTGGCCGAGAGAACCGATGAGGCTCTCACTCCGTTCCATGAGACAGGCTGCGCCGATTCCCGCACCTGGGGCGTCGAGCCGGAAACCGAACCGGCGACCACAAAAAAGGCCCGTCCTTCGATGGGCGGGCCCGAACCTTTCCGAGCTCTACTGTAGCGCGGCGATCTGGCGCTCGATTTCGGCGATCATGCCTTGTATCGCGGCCTACTGCCTGGAGATGGACGCCCGTTATCCCGGCTATGGCTTTGCCGTGCACAAGGGCTATCCCACGCCCGCGCATCTCGAAGCGCTCAAACGCCTCGGCCCCTGCCCTGAGCACCGGTATTCCTTCGGCCCCGTCGGGCAGCAGACGCTCTTTTGATTAAATCATTTAGACATTTGATCTTGCGAGGCTGTTGCGTGCTTCGAAATGGCGCACGCAGAGGTAAACTTGCAAAATATCCGGGGATTTGGGAAAATAATAATGCATGTCCCGTGGGTGGAGGAAGTCGCTGCCGTCCGCAAGGACGGGGGAGGAAAGTCCGGACTCCGCAGGGCAGGGCGTCCCGCTGTCAAGGCTGGAACGGCGTTGCCATACCGACGCCGATGGAAAGTGCCACAGAAACAAACCGCCTTGCGAGGCTTCGGTCTCGCAGGGCAAGGGTGAAAAGGCGGTGTAAGAGACCCCCGGTCGCGCCGAGAGGCGCGGCGTCAAGGCAAACCCCGCCCGGAGCAAGATCAAATAGGGAGGCGAAGGCGTTGCCCGCGCCGTTCGCGTGAAAACGCGATGAGCTTCCGGGTTGATTGCTTAGATAAATGACTTCAGGCCGCGCAAGCGGCGTAACAGAATCTGGCTTATGATCCATCCGCGGAGACATGTGCTTTTTCTTTTTTCGGCGGTCGTCGCCTTGGCGCTGGCCGCCGCCGCGGTCTGCGTCCTGCGCCTCGCGTTTTCCACGCGTGCGCAGGAAAGTGGCGTTCCCCCGCCGACATCGGCGTCGCTTGAGTTTGCTTCGCTTCTCCCACGCGGCGCTTTCGAATGCATCGAGCCCTTCGGGGGGGACGGCAAGACTGATGCCGCGGCTAAATATTTCGCCGGCCTTCAGGGAAGGCTCCGCCTCGCCGGTTTCAAGCTCAACCGCGCGAAACCCGAGAATTCCGCCGCGATCATCGACGTTGCGGACGGCGACAGCCACCGGCAGGGCATCTACCGCAAGGGGGCGAAGGTCATTCCCGCGGTTTTCGTCGCGGGTGTCGGCACCAATTCCGTTGCGCTTTCAACGCCCCACGCCCCTTGCACGCTTTTTCTTTCGCGCCGCGGCAAGGGCGCCGTCGTCGCCGGCGCCGAGGGGGCGCCGTCCATCCAGGAGTTCGCCTCGGGTGCCGTCAGCCGCCTGGCGGGTGCGGAGACGTCGCCCGGCACCTGGCACTTCCGCCGCCAGGACGTGATGGACTACTACAACGAAATCAAGGAGCGCGAGGAGCGCTACACGGCGGTTTTCGACACGCTGGCCCCGCTTTACTACACCGACGAGGCGGATGGCCGGGAGAAGATCGAGGGCTACCGCGTCGACATCTGCGGGGAGGAGGAGTTCTTCAAGGCGATTGGTTTCCGCCAGGGCGACGTGATCCGCGAGGTCAATGGCGTGCGCATGACCAACCGCTACGCCGCCGAGGCGCTGATCGGCCGGTTTATTTCTAACGACCTCGACTTCGTCCACGTCAAGCTTGAGCGCGACGGCGAGGAGGTCGTCCAGTCTTATTTCCCCGACATGTAGTGCGTGTTCCACCAAGAATGAGAGGTTCCCGGAAATGCTTCCCGTTTTTTTCAAGACTTTCGCGATGATCTTCCTTGCCGAGCTGGGCGACAAGACCCAGCTTGCGGCGCTTTCCGCGACGGCTTCGGCCCCGCAGGCCAAGTGGGTGATTTTCGCCGCTTCCGCCCTGGCCCTGGCCGCGACATCGCTGCTCGCCGTTCTCTGCGGCGACATGATCGCCCGGATTCCGAATTCCGAGAAGGTGATCAAATACGTCGCCGGCGCGGTCTTCATCGTCTTCGGCGTGGTTTCCATCGCCGAGGCCATCAAGGGGTAGGGTGCCGAAATGCCTCCGCGCTTCATGCATGACAAGCCCCAGCCCAAGTGCCCCAAGTGCGGCCGCCGCCTTGCGGCGAGCGACGCCCCGTGCCTCTACTGCACGGGGGGCGGGCTCAGGATGCTCCGGCGCGTCGTCGGGCTCTTGAAGCCTTACCGCGGCAAGGTGGCGCTCATGATGCTCATGAGTGTCGTGGGCGTTGGCGTGAGCCTGGCGCCTCCCTACCTCACCAAACGGGTCATCGACGACGTGATCCTCGGCGCGGGCGAGGGACGCCTCCGCGTCCTCGCCTGGATTGTCGTCGCGATGGCGGCGACGTCGCTTTGCCGCGTGGTGGCGGGGTACTTTGGCGGCGTGCTGGCGGCCAAAGTCGGCTCCGGCATTGTCTATGATCTCCGCTCCCGCCTTCACGACACCTTGCAGCGCCTGGAGCTCCGTTTCTTCGGCAACCGCAACTCGGGCGAGTACACCGGCCGCATCATGCACGACACCGAAGACATCCAGCGTTTCCTTGTGGATGGCAGCCGCGACATGATCGTCCAGGGGCTCACGATGGTGGGCATCGCCGTCGTTCTCGTCGCGATGAACTGGAAACTCGCCCTCATTGTCTTTGCGCCGACGCCTTTCCTGATTTTCGTCTCCCACGCCTTCCACAAGAAAATCCACGCGAAGTTCCACGATCAGGGCACGGGCATCGCGAAGCTCAACACGCACATTTCAGAGACGATCCAGGGCATTCGCACGATCAAGGCTTTCGCGCACGAGGACCGCCGCAGCGCGGTCTTCAACGGTACGGCGCGCGAAGTGGCGGATATCCGCGTGGACCTCGACCGCCGCTTCATGGTCTTCTCGGGCGAGACCGGGGTGCTGATGGACGTCGCCACCGCGCTTGTCTGGCTGGCCGCGGGCTACATGATCGTCGGCGGCTCCGGCCTCACGCTGGGCGAGCTCACCGCCTTCATCGGTTACATCGGCATGTTCTACGGCCCGATCCGCTGGATGACGCACATCGTCAACCACATGGTCAACGCGCTTGTCAGCGCGGAACGCATCTTCCTCGTCCTCGACGCCCCGCGCGAGGACCTTGACAACGGCCGCAATGTCGAGCTCCCCGAAATAAAGGGCGACATCGACATCCGCGGACTTTCCTTCGCCTACGAAAAAGGCAAGGACGTGCTCCGCGACGTCTCGCTTCACATCCGGCCGGGCGAGATGATCGGCCTCGTCGGCCATTCGGGCGTCGGCAAGTCGACGCTGATCAACCTTGTCTGCCGATTTTTCCGGGCCGACGCGGGAGACATTCTCATTGATGGCGTCTCCGTGGGTGACCTGAATCTCCGGGCCTACCGGCGGAAGATCGGCATGGTCCTCCAGGAGCCTTTCCTTTTCAATGCCTCGATCTTCGAGAACATTGCCTGCTCGAAGCCCGACGCCACCGAGGAGGAGGTTGTCGCCGCAGCCAAGGCCGCCGGGGCGCACGATTTCATCACCAAGCGCGAAGAGGGTTACGCGACGAAGGTGGGCGAAGGCGGCGCACTTCTCTCGGGCGGCGAGAAGCAGCGCATCGCGATTGCCCGGGCGATCCTCCACGATCCACCGATCCTCATCCTCGACGAGGCAACTTCGGCGGTCGACACTGAAACCGAGCAGTTGATCCGCAACGCCCTCGCGAAACTTTGCAAGGGGCGCACCGTGATCGCCATCGCGCACCGTCTCTCGACCCTCCGCAACGCCAATCGCCTCGCCGTCATCGAGGGCGGCAAGGTCGTCGAGCTCGGCACCCACGACGAACTCGTCGCGCAAGGCGGCATCTACTCCCGCCTTGTGCGCGCCCAGACCGAGCTCAACGAAATACGGGCCGATGCCTGGAACCCCGCCTGACAACGCCTTTTGACGACGATGGACAAGACCGGACAACGAATTCACTGCATGGGCGTCGGCGGCGTCGGCGTCTCCGGCGTGGCGGCGCTTCTTGCCGCCCGCGGGCATTCCGTGAGCGGCTGCGACGCCAATATCTCCGACGAAAACCGCGCCTGGCTCGAAGAACATGGCGTCAGGGTTTTCCCCTCGCACGACCCCGGCCACATCGACGCCGTCCGGCCCGAACTGGTCGTCCGCACGCCTGCCGTCGCCGAGGACAACCAGGAACTCGCCCGGGCGCGTGAAGCCGGCGTGGAAATCGT
>JAZQOA010000015.1:0-17637 GCA_045627605.1 Kiritimatiellia bacterium
ACGATCCGACTTGGGTTAGAAGGAGAGGAAGAGGCAGGAATGGGGGGCGAGGGCGACGCGGACAACGCAACCGGGGCACTCGACGGTTTCATCGGTCCAGAAATTGCGGGCGCGCGTGGCGGAATAACCAAGCGCCCCGTAGTCGAGCGAAAGCTCGCGTGGGGAGTCTTCCCAGTTGACGAGGAGGACGCGGAAACCGGAAGGTGTTTTCTGGATCCACTTCGAGGCGACGTCGGATTCGAAGAGGTCAACGGGCACGGGGGCGGAACCGCGTTCCGCGGAAACCGTGCGGCGAACAAGATCGAGGCCGAGGTCGTTGAGCTGGTAGAGCTTGTCCGAAAGATTGATCGCGCCGCCGTTCACGATGGCGACGGAGAGGAGGCAACGGGCCTCGCCGGCGAGGATAGTGTCGAGCCCGTGGCTCCAGGGGTAGTCGGGCGCGGGACCGCGCGTAAGCTCCCCGGGCTTGACGAAGACGTAGAGGCAGCGGAGACGACCGAGGTCGGGGTCTTTCGCGGTTTCGGGGCCGCGGCAGACGCAGAAGTCGGGATCCGTCACCCACAGGCGGTTGGAGGCCCAGGCGCGGGCCGCGACGGCGACCGCGTTGTTGCGGGCGTTGCTCCAGGTGGCGTGAATGTCGCCGCCGGCGCGCACCATGTGGATCATGTCGTCGCCGGCCTCGTAGCCGTAGCCGCAACCGAGGATCGTGGCGCGTCCGCGAGCGGCGGCGGCGATTGGCTCAAGAACCTTGCGGAGAAGCTCGCCACGCGGCACGGTGTTGTCGTGGAAGCGCGGGGCGCTGAAAAGCGACATCAGGAAGTCGATCTTGAAATAGCCGTAGCCATAGTCGGCGTAGCGCGAGAAAAGATCGTACCAGAACTTGCGGGACTTCTCGACGGTGGGGTCGATGATGAAGCCGTAGCGGCGCATGCACTCGAAGGAAAGGCAGGGGTCGCCGCCCTCGCTCATCGCGAGCATATCGGTGTCCCACTGCGCGATGCGGCTGTGGGGCTCGGCGGCGAGAGGCGCGATCCAAAGCCCAGGGGTGAAGCCCATCTTGCGGAGGTTCCTGGCAAGCGCCGGCATGCCGGAGGGGAAGAGCGAGTTGGCGTCCCACTCGCCGTAGCAGTACTGCCAGCCGTCATCGACGATGATGCGCTTGACATATTTCGAAAGCACGGGGTCGGAGGCGATGAAGTCGGCGTTTTTAAGCGTTTCCTCCTCGGAAATCGTCCAGCGGTAGTAGTCCCAGCTGTTCCAGCCCACGGGCTGCGGCTCGGCAGGCGGGCGAACCTCGACGTTTTCGTCGCCATAGTCGCAGAGCGCCTTGAAACCGTCCGTCACCACCTCGAAAGTGGCGACCTCGGCCTTGAGGAGTCCGGCGGCCGGAAACTCGAAGCGGGTCGTCACGGCAAAGTCCGAAACGACGTCGCCCGCGATCGCACCCGACATCGTCGAGATATTGGACTGGCGAAGGGGCTGCGCAACATGGAGCTTGTTGCCGGCGAAGGAAACAACCGTCTGGAAATAGCTCGTGAACTTGTTTCCCTCCTCCTCGCCGGGATCGACGCTGAACGCCTTGGCGGGCAGACGGCACGTGCGGCAGCCACCCATCGTGCGCCCGTGGCTGAAGAGGTGGGTGGCCTTGGCGAACGACACGCCGTAAACAGGGGAAAGCTCAACAAAGCGAAGCGGGGCGGATGTTTCAAGAGTCGCGGCGACATCGACTTTCGTCCCGCGGCGCGTGACGGCAATCGAAACGGGCCCGATCGGGCTTTGCGCGGAAAGCGAGACGGAGGAGGGCGCGGCGGGCTGGACGACAAGGTTTTCGAGGACGGCGGAGGAGATTTCGCCGCCCGCCACCGTCTGCCACTTGACGCAGACGCGGCTTTCAAACGAGAAGTCTTCGGCGAGATTGAGAGTGTAAGAGAGGGGCATGGGAGGTTGGAGGTTGAAGGTTGGAGGTTTTGTGAGGGGTTGCCCGATGGATCATCGGGCATCAGGACAGCGGCGAACCCGGCGGGTGTGGAGTGGCGAGGGGTGGGTTGTGAGAAGGGTTAGAGGGTGATGACGCGGCGCCCGCAGACCATAAGGCGGCGCGCGGCGAGGAGGCGGAGGGCCTCCGGGTAGGCGACATGCTCCTCGACCTGGATGCGCGCGTGGAGCGATGCCGGAGTGTCGGCGTCGAGGACGGGCACGACCTTTTGCACGATAATCGGCCCGGAATCGATACCGGCGTTGACGAAGTGGACGGTGCAGCCCGCGACTTTGGCGCCATAGTCGAGCGCCTGCTTCCAGCCGGCGATGCCGGGGAAGGAAGGGAGAATCGCGGGATGGATGTTGAGGACGCGGTTGGGGAAGGCCGCAAGCAACTTGGGCTTGACGACGCGCATGTAGCCGGCCAGGACGACGACATCGGCCTTCGCCTCCCTGAGGACGCGGATCACCTCGTCCTCGGCGCGTCCCTCGAGCTTGGTCTTGAACGGCGCGGGATCCATGTAGGCGGCGGGAAGGTTGTGTTTCGCCGCCCGGGCGAGAATGCCCGCGCCGGGAACGTCGGCGATGACCGTGACGATTTCGGCGTCGAGCGCGCCCGACTCGATCGCGTCCTGGATCGACTGCATGTTGGAGCCCGAACCGGAGCCCAGAACGCCAATGCGGAGCTTGCGCGGGGGTTCGACGGGAATCATGCCAAGCGCCCCCTTCAGCTTGCCGCCTGCGGCAATAAAGTCGAAAAGGGCGAACTGGAGGCGGGTCTTGAGCTGGTCGCGGCGGACCGCGCGGCCGTAGGGGAGGAAAACGCGCTCGTAGAACTGTCCGTCGCCGCCGTGCGGGCAGCCGCAAGTGAAGAGGCGCATGAAGCCGAGGATGTTCGAGTCGGCGGGAAGCAGCTTTGGAAAATCCTGGCAAAGGAGCCAGCTGCCGCAGGCGAAAGCCTTTGCCTGCGCGACGGGCTGGTCGGCGAAAAACTTGCGGAAGAACTGCGGGGCGGTTTCAATCGCCTGGCGGCACAGTTCGGGGTCGAGCTTCGAGCCGGAGGGAATGTGGATGTTGATGAGCGGGTCGCCGGGCTTGGCGACGTCAACCCACTCCGAGGCGGGGAAGCCACCCTGCGCGCGCTCCTCGGCGGAGACGAGGCGGAGCGAACCGTCCGCGACGTTGCGGAGGAAGGCGACGTCGCCCTGCATCGCGGACGGCTGGAACTGGAGGCGGCCGATCTGGAAGATGCGGAGCGAGACATGCTCGCGGAGCCAGGAGACCTCCATGAAGCCGCGGATGCGGCCGCCGGTGCGTTCCTCAAGCGTGTCGATCCAGCGCGGGAGGTCGCGCATCGTGTCCTCCAGAATGCATTCGGGGATGCCGCGCGCGGCATAGGCCTCGCGGGCGTGCTCCAAGTTGTGGAGGATCGGGAAAGCCAATGCATAGGCGAGGTGGCGCGGGACGGAATCGGGCGCGGGCTTCGACTCGTCGTAGGGGATGCCGCGCCAGGGGGCGGCATCCCACTCCGCATAGGAAAGCGGGAGCGCGGCGGAAATTTTGGCGAGGCGTTCGGTCAGGGCGGCGTCAGCAAGGATTTCGGCGGCTGAAGCGCGGAGGGCGGCGCGGTCGGCATCCGCAAGGGAGCAGAACGCCATGTCGCGTTCAAGCTGGGCGGCGTCCGCGAGGTATTCGGAGAAAGATTTCATTTCAAAGCAAGGCTCCATTACGAAAAAAGGCGGGGGCGAAAGACCGCCCCCGCCATGAACCAGGCCGATTCGCCTGCGTTTAGAAGCGGCAATTGAGGGAGAAGTTGACGGCGTCGTCTTCGTGGCCGTAGGTCTCGTAGGAGAAGCTCAGGCCGACGTAGCGGGTGACATAGAGGTCAAGGCCAAAGGCAAAGCCCATCTCGTCGCCGGTGGTGTCGATGTCGTCGGAATCGAGCGTCGACCAGACGGGGCCGACGAAAAGGCCGATGGCATCGGGCCAGATGTTCTTGTTGCCGACGAGCTCGTTGACAATGCCGAGGGTCAAGGCGCCGTAAAGATCGGTGGCGTCATACTCCTCGCCGTTGATTTCGGGCGACTCAAACGTGCACTGCGCGGTTGCCGTGAGGCGGACCTTGGATTCGCACGTGAGGTTTGAGAGGAGGTCGTGGTCGAGGATGTTGAGCCAGGCCCCGACGCCGTAAACCATGTTGTAGTCGCGGTCGCCATAGTCGTAGCGCTCGAGCTCGGCGTCGGCCGTGCCGACGACGCCGTAAATGGAGAACCACTTGAAGACATCGTAGCCGAGGACGAAGGCAATCGTATCCTGGCTCAGGTTGTTGGCGCCATGACTGAGTTCGCGCGCCTGGTAACGGTAGTAGGAGCCGATGTGGAAGCCATCGAGATCCTCGGCTGCGGCAAGGTAGTCGGCGCCGGAAGCCTCGGCGGCGCGGGGGTTGGCATAGGCGGAGCCGGCAACGGCCAGGAGGGCCGCGGCGGCGCCGGCGAAAAACTTCAGTGTCGATTTCATGCGTGTTTTCCCTTGGTTGGTTTCGGCATTTGCAGATATAGTGTATAATACTCTCCTGCAAAATGCGTTGTCTTTAATGCTACTCGTTATCGGGTAAAAAGGCAAGAGGAATTTTTATGAAGACGACAAAAAACTTTTTCTTCATGGCGGCGGGCGCGGCTTTGCTCGCCGGTTGCTTCGCGCACAGGGAGGCTCCGGAGCGCGAGGTGACGGCCAAGGGACTCGACGAGGCAAAGGGCCTCGCCGAAAGCGTGCAAAGGGTCGATTTGTCGGGGCAGAAGCAGGGCGACGTGCCCGATGCGCTCGCCTCGATGCCCAAGCTCAAGACGCTCTACCTCGCTGACGGCGCCTACACCAATTTCTCGGCACTCGCCAAACTTGAGGCCGTCGAGGTCCTTGACCTCAGCCGCGTGAAACTCGCACAGGGCGCCCCGGCGGAGATCGCCGGCATGACGGCGCTCCGCGACCTCTACCTCGGCAGCTGCGGGCTGGAGGCTTTTCCCGAATGCGCGCTCAAGCTCCCCGCGCTCCGCTACCTCAACCTCGACAGGAACCGCCTCAGGGAACTTCCCGCCGGGTTGCCGACATCGCTGCGCTGGCTACGCCTCAACTACAACGAAATCGCCAACCTCCCCGACGGGATCGGCGCCTTGGCGAAACTTGAGAGGATCTACCTGCGCAACAACAAGCTTGAGGCGCTGCCCGACGCCATCGCCTCGTGCGAAATGCTCGAAGACGTCGAACTCGCCGGCAACAACCTCGCCGAGTTTCCCGCGTCGCTGGCCAAGCTGCCGCGCCTCCGCAATCTCGATCTCACCGGCAACAGCCGTATCACGAGCCTGCCCGGCGACGACGTGCTCAGGGGGATGAAGGCGCTGCGCTCGCTCTCGCTCACGGGCTGCAAGCTCGCGGAGCCGGAGCGCGACCGCATTCGGGCGGCGCTCGACCCGGCCTGCGCGATTATCTTCTAATTGCCCGATGGATCATCGGGCATCAGGACAGCGGCGAAGCCGGCCATGGTCTCGACCCTCGTTGCAGAACGCCCTCAACTACGGCGGTTCTACTGCCGCGCAAGGGCGGCGGCGATTTCATTGCCAAGACGGCAGGCCGCCGCATTGGCAATCTTAAAAGGCTTGTCCTTGGCCCGGAAGTTGTTGTGGTTTTCGATATCGCGACAATCGACGCGGCCCGAAGCCACAATGGCTTTCGATTTTGAATCGACGAGCTGCCAGTCGAAAACCACGGAGTAAATCTCATCGCTGGAATAGAGGGCCGAAACACCAAGGAAGCCGATGCCATCAGCCAAGGGGTGGCGTCCCTTGAGGGCGAGAAAGCGATGGGCCGTCAAAACGAGCGCATAATCGGCCGAGGCATTGTCCGCTGCGGAAGCGGCACGAAAGACCCCCGCCTCCCAAAGATGCCGGGCGAGACGGACGCGCAATTCGGTGAGGGGGCCGTCGGGCGTCCAGTAGAGACGATCCGGCGCGATATAGTAGCTGGCCTCCGGATCGTAGGCGATGCCGGCGAAAACCTCGCGGTAGTCGATTTGTTCCGCCGGGCTGAAGGCGACGCCCTTGTTGTAGGCTCCTTTTTTCCGCGCCTGGTACGACACGGTTTTCTTGTTGGCGAAACGCAAGTCGACAATGCGCCCGACGGAAACCGTCGCAGACGAGAAACGCGAGGCGCGCACGGGCGCGACCCCGGAGCGGCCGTAGTCGATGTGGGCGTTGACGCAACCGGCGAAAAGAAGCGCAAGGAGCGGGAGAACCAGCAAGTTTTTCATGACACAATTATAGCATAAGGATTGTGGTAAAATAGAAAGTCAAATGCTCACCTCCGACTTCGACTACGAACTTCCCCGGGAACTCATCGCGCAGCACCCGCCCGCAAAGCGCGAAGAGGCGCGGATGATGGTGCTTGACCGCGCCGCACGCACCTGGGAGCACAAGACCTTCACCGACCTGCCGGCCTACCTGAGGCCCGGCGACCTCGTCGTGCTCAACGACACGCGCGTCTTCCCCGCCCGCCTCAAGGGCACGTGGAACGACACGCCCGGCAAAGTCGAGCTGCTCCTGCTCGAACCCCTTTCGGAGGCAAACTGCTGGGAGGCGCTGTCGGGAAGCGGGCGGCCCATGCGCCCCGGTCTCGTGGCGACCTTCGCGAACGGCCAGCTCCAGGCCGAAATGCTCCGCCGCTCCGAACGCACCGAGGGCGCGGTCATCGTGCGGCTCGACTTCAAGGGCGACCTCCAAGACATCCTCGACCTCTGCGGCGAGACGCCGCTGCCTCCCTACATCACGCGCGAAGTCCCCAATGCGGCGCTTAGGCGCGAAGACGCCGAGCGCTACCAGACCGTCTACGCGGAGCGCGTCGGAGCCGTGGCCGCGCCAACGGCGGGCCTGCACTTCAACAAGGAGATGCTCGAAGGGCTCAAGGCCTCCGGCATCGACATCGCCAAGATCACGCTGCACGTCGGCCCCGGCACCTTCAGGCCCGTCCAGGTCGAAAACCCGGACGACCACCCGATGCACTCCGAACGCTACGAAGTGCCCGAAGCCGCAGCCGAGGCAATCAACGCCTGCCGCGCCCGCAAGGGGCGCATCGTCTGCGTTGGCTCGACCACGGTGCGCACACTCGAAACCATGGCCGCCGAACACGGCGTGGTGGCGGTCCCCTGCTCCGGGCGCAGCAAGCTCTTCATCCGCGAACCCTATGCCTTCACGTTCACGGACATGATGATCACCAATTTTCACCTGCCCAAATCGACCCTCATCATGATGGTCGCCGCACTCGCCGGCCGCGGGTTCGTCCTCGACGCCTACCGCGCCGCCATTGCAGAACGCTACAAGTTCTTCAGCTACGGCGACTGCATGCTCATCAAATAGCGCGGAAGGCGCCCCTCACGGAAAACGAAATGAACAGCAGACAACGCAGCTGGCTTCTCTTCCTGGCTCTCGCCGCCGTATTGGCCGGCGGCATGTTCTGGCCCCTCGCGAAAGTCATCGGGGGCGGGTGCGTCGTCGACGGCAAATTCACGGCGGAATACCTCCTCGGCGTCTTCAGGAACCCCATCTACACCGAGGGACTGCTCAACTCGCTCGCCATCGCCGTCTCGACAACCGTGATCGCCTCGTGCCTGGCCATCCCGCTGGCGTGGCTTTCGCACAAGTTCCGTTTCCCGGGGCAAAAGGTCTTCTCGTCGCTCGTTCTCGTGCCGCTCATCCTGCCGCCCTTCGTCGGCGCCATCGGCCTCGCGCAGATGCTCGGCCCCTACGGCGCACTCAACGCGCTCCTTGGCTGCGGGCCCATCGACTGGCTCGGCAATGCGCGCTGGGCGGGCGTCGTGCTCATCCAGGCGCTTTCGCTCTACCCGATCATCTTCCTCAACGTCAGCGCCGCGCTGGCCAACGTCGACCCCGCGATGGAGGAGGCCGCGCAAAACCTCGGCGCCTCGGGTGCGACCATTTTCCGACGTATCACCCTGCCCCTCATCATCCCCGGGCTCTTCGCCGGCGGGACGCTCGTTTTCATCACGGCCTTCACGGAGCTCGGCACGCCGCTGATGCTCGGTTGCTCGCGCTGCGCCGCCTGCCAGATCTACGACGAGATCAAGGAGATCAGCGCAAGTCCCTTCCCCTACGCGCTCGTCACGGTGGTGCTCTTCTTCAGCGTCGCCCTCTACACGGCGATGCGCGTGACGCTTGGCGGACGCGCCCACGCCATGCAGGGCAAGGCAACCGTCGCGGCGACGACGCGCGAGGTGCGGGGTTTCAAGGGTTTTCTCGTGCTGCTTCCCTTCCTCCTGGTCACCTGCCTCGCGCTCTCGCCGCACCTCGGCGTGCTCCTCACGTCAATTAGCGTCCCGGGCAGCTGGTACCAGTCGGTGCTGCCGCAGGCCATTACCGGCGCGAACTTCGTCGAAGCCATCGGGCACGACATGACGCTCAGCGCCGTCCGCAACTCGCTGTCGTTCTCCACGTTCGCGGTTTTGCTCAACATCGTGCTCGGCATCGGCATCGCCTGGGTGGTGGTGCGCTCCTCGATCAGGATCCGCGGCGTGCTCGACGCCCTCGCGATGATTCCGCTGGCCGTTCCGGGACTCGTCATGGCCTTCGGCTACCTCTCGATCGGAAACTGGCTCGGCAACAAGACCTTTGTCATGGAGAGCGCCTTCTGGCAGAACCTGCTCGACGTCAGGGTGAACCCCACGCTCTTCCTCGTCGTGGCCTACGCCGTGAGACGCCTGCCCTATATGGTCAGGGCGGCCGTCGCGGGCCTGCAGCAGACGTCCGTGACGCTTGAGGAGGCCGCCGCCAACCTTGGCGCGGGGCCGCTCCGCGTCGCCGGGAAAATCACCATGCCTCTTATCGCCGCCAACCTCGTGGCCGGCGTGCTGCTCGCCTTCTCGTTCAGCATGCTCGAAGTATCGGACAGCCTCATCCTCGCCCAGAAGATCGAATACTACCCGATTACCAAGACGATTTTCGAGATGTTCCAACTCATTGGCATCGGCCGCCATCTCGCGGCGGCGCTCGGTCTTTGGGCGATGGGCTTCCTGACGGTTGCGATCGCCGGCAGCTCAGTATTGCTCGGCAAAAAACTCGGCGCCCTCTTCAGGGCGTGATGCGCCAGAGGGATTGCCCGATGGATCATCGGGCATCAGGACAGCGGCGAAGCCGGCGAGCGAGGAGCGCAGTTGGGCGAGGAGGTCAATTACCCAGAAGCCCGATGGCCTCTGGGATTGCCCGATGGATCATCGGGCATCAGGACAGCGGCGAAGCCGGCGCCACGCGAAACCCATAACTCGCCACTCTCACCTCACCACTCTCAACTGCGCCTCCGGCCCCCGGGGGCGTGATCAATTACCAAGAAGCCCGATGACTTGCTTTTGCACTTCGCCGATGGCCTCAAGGCGAAGCTGCGGGTCGAGGATGACGAAAGTGTCGCCCGTCGACTTCTGCTCGTAAACTCGGAGGATACCGCCTTCGGGACGCACCTTGGCATCGCGCTCGACGAGCTGCCGTTTGCGTTCAAGCATCACGGCGAGGATGTAGACCACGTTGACGTTGGCGGGGTCGTCGAGTTCGACAAGCCTCCTGAGAAGCGCCTCCGCGGTTTCGCGCTTGATCGGCTCGGCCTTGGCGTCCGCCGCCAACGCGGCAATCGCGCCCTGCCACTGGCTGAAAGGTTCGCCGCCATCCGTGCGTTTTTCCCAGCAGCCGGGGCAATAGTCGCGGCGGTCGAAGCCCTCGAGCGTCTCGAAAAGCGCGGAAACGCACTCGGCCCCCTTCGGGAATTCCGCGCCGCACACGGCGCAGACGCGGCCCCTGGGCTTGATGTTCCACTCGTGCGCCATCCTACTCGATCCTCCCCTTGGCAAAGCGGGTCTTGCCCGCGAAATCCGTGAAAATCCCGACGTCTGAAAAGCCGGCGTCATCAAGCAAGGCGCTTGTCGCCTCCCCCTGGTCGTCGCCGATCTCGAGGAAAATGAAGCCCCCGCGCCGAAGCGCAATCGCCGCGTCATGGACAAGCCCGCGGACGATGTCAAGGCCGTCCGCCCCGCCGTCGAGCGCCGTCCGCGGCTCGAAATCGCGGATAAGCGGCGGCAGTCCATCGACGACGGCGCTGGCGATGTAGGGCGGATTCGAAACCACGGCGTCAATGGTGTCCGGGCCAGCCCCGGCGCAGTTCCGCCCGTGGACAAAGGAGACCTTCCCCGCCATGCCGCACCTTTCGGCGTTCTCACGGGCGAGCGAAAGCGCAGCCTCCTCGCAGTCGACGGCCACGACCTCGCACCCGGGGCGCTCGAAGGCAAGGCTCAAGGCGATCGCGCCCGTCCCCGTGCCGACATCGTAGATTTTCGGGCGCGGCGTCCGCCACAAGGACTTCTCGCCCAGAACGAGTTCGACAAGCTGTTCGGTCTCGGGGCGCGGAATCAAGGCGCGGCGGTCGGTCTTCAGCGTAAGGCAACGGAAATCCCATTCGCCGATGACATACTGGACGGGCTCGCCCACGCCAAGGCGGCGAACGCCAGAGCGCATACGTTCGACAAATTCCGCAGGGGGCGCTTCACAAGGGAAAAGCTCCGTCCGCCGCCGCCCAAGAAGCGCGGCCGCCAGCCATTCGCACTGGAGCCGCGCATCCGCGACGCCGCGCGCGGCAAGCCATCCCGCCCCGGCGTCAAGGATTCCGCCCAGCGTCAGCGTCCGCGAGTCTCGGACGTCTTCCACCATGCCGGGCCGTTAGAAAGGCATTGCGTCGTCGCCGCCCGAAACGGGCACGCCGGAATCAACGGGGAAGTCGGTGTCTGCCGCCGCGCCGCCCGTCTCATCGACCTTCTCCAGCTTCAGCGCGTTGAGGTCGGTGTAGTAGCGGCCGTTGTATTCGCGGCAGTTGATGGCGAAGCTCACCTTGACGCGCTCGCCGGGCTGGACGCCGTCGAGAAGCGCGCAGCGCTCCTTGGTGAAGGACAGGGAGACGTCCGGGTTGAACCGCTCGTCTTCGCGCGTGAGAATGAACTCGCGCTTGGTGAATCCACTCTGAAAGGTCATGACATCCTTGACGGCCTTGACCGTTCCAATCATCTCGTATAGCATTGTTTCCTTGCTCCTGATTTTTTGAAATTGCGATAATGCGCCTTGCGCGTGGCTACGCAAAAAACCTCGCGTAGTTCTCTTCGATGGCGCGGACGCGTTCGGCGGGAGACCCCTCCAGGCGCAGCTCGTAGGTGAATGGCCCGTTGTAGCCGACATCGTCGAGCGCCCGCGAGAAGGCCTTCCAGTCGATGCGGCCTTCGCCCGGCATGAAGTGGCACTCGTCTTCGCCCATGTAGTCGGAAATGTGCAGCGCGTAGAGCCGGTGCGACAATTTGTGGACGGCCGCGGGGATTCCGGCAATATCCGCCATCAGGTGGTTGACATCGAGGCAGAAGCCGAAGTCGTCGTCGAAATCGTCGACAATCTCCAAAAGCTCGTCCGCCGTGTTGCCCAGGCAAGTGCGGGGGAGCAATTCGAGCGCGAGCCGGTAGCCGTACTTGTGCATGCGCTCCTCGATTTCGGAAAGCGACAACCGGAGCGCCTTGATGCGCGCGGTGCGGTCGGCTGCGGGAACCGGCTCAAAGGAGGGGTGCAACACGATTATTTCGGCGCGCAAATCCCGCGCCTGGCTAAATTCGGCGTAGATGTTGTCGACCGCGCCTCGGCGGATGCCTCCATCGATGGAAGAAAGATCCTGCCGCGTCCCGAAAGAACAGTGGTAGGTCGCGGTTGAAATTCCCCTGGCCCGCGTCAGCTCGGCAAACCGCTCCTGGAGCACCCTGCCGCCTTCGCACGCAAAGTTGACGGGGTTGGGCTCGAGGGCGCGGATCAGCGAACTGTTTCTGATCGCCTCCAGCGCCTCCACGGAGAGGGGGTGCGCAATCGTCTTGACCGCAACGCCAAGGGGACGCTTCATTTCGCCGCCTTCCAAAGCGAGTCGAGGTCGTAGTATTCGCGCGCCTCGCGCGTGAAGACATGCACGATGACATCGACATAGTCGAGCACGACCCAGCCGCTATCGGGTTCGCCTGAGTTGCGGTAGCTGGGTACGCCTTCGGTTTTGAGCGCGGCGCGCACATCGCCGACAAGCGCCCGGAGATGCGGTGCCGAAAGGCCCGTCGCCGCCACGTTGAAATCCGTTACGGAGGACTTGCCGCGCATGTCGTACACGCGGATGTCCTCGCCCTTGTGTTCGTCGAGAATCGCGACAATCTTCTCTGCCAGTTGCTGAGAGTCCATAAGATTCACCTTGATATAAGTTTACCAAATTCGGGAAGAAGAGAAAATCAGGGGAGAGGTGGGAGGAGGAAGGGTCGCATCGTTGCCTGGATGGCGCGGCAATAGGCATCGACAAGTGCGATAGGCGTCGGTAAGCGTTGATGTTTTGCGTGGCGGTATCGGTGCCTATCGATCTTACCCTCCTTACCGATGCTTTCCGGCTCTTGCGAGGCAACCGCAAGTCCGGCGCGGCGGTCACGCGGGAGCGCAACCCTCCCTCTGACTACATCGGTCCCGGCGTTGCATTCCGGGAGGGACGTGCTCCCGTACGTCCGCCGAGCAAGATCGGCGCAATCAGCGTAGTGCCGCCGCGCCGTTTCCCGAATGATGCCTCGGCACTCCTCTCTCCTTCCTCCTCCCTCTTAACTCCCCGCTCTCAACTCCCCGCTGAAGATATGCTTGCCGCGCGTTTCGGGAACCCGTAGCGCCATCAAGACACCGATGAGCGCGAACATCCCGATGGTGAAGAGGACGTGTTCATAGGCCTGCGGCGGGTAGTGGATTACGCCCGAGGCGTCGGGCGTCTTTGAAAAGCCATCAAGGATTTTGCCGCAGATGCCGCCAACCAGGCCCGCGCCGACGTATGGGAAGAGATTGCGCACCGCCGCGGAGAAAGCGATGGTCTTCGTGTCGGTTATTTCACTCATCAGCGCGCTTGACGCCGCGCTGGAGAGTTGCGAGAACGAGAGCAGCATGAAGCAGGCGAGAAAGACCCAGCCCGGAAATTGGAGGTACACGCCGAGGAGCATCATGAAGGAGGACACCATCGGCGTCGCCTTGGAGAAAATGAGAAGCGGCTTGCGGCGTTCGCCGATGAAATGGAGCAGGGGGGCGCCGACAAGGCAGGTGACGATGCTCATCAGTGTCATGGCCATCGTGAAGGATGCCGCCGCCGTCGCCCCGTAGCCGAGGTAGTCCTGGATGAATTTCTGACCGAGGATCGCCTGGATCACGAAAAAGGCGGGATATGACCAGAAGTCGAAGGTGACGAAGCAGAAGCGGCCTGGCTCGTTGAAGAGGTTGAGAACCGTCCGCCACGTGACGGACGACGACTTGCGGCTCTTTTCCGTGAGCCGGGAGAGAACGACGGTTGTCGCGAGGGCGGCGACGAGGCAGCAGGCGCCGACAGTGAGGAAAAGCGGCCGCCACCCTGCTGCGGCGGCGATGCGCTGGGCGGGCATCGTGCCGAGAATGCCGCCGCAGAAGCCAAAGGCCATTGAGAGCCCGATGAGGGCGCCGAACTGCCTTGGCTTGAAAAGCAGGTGCGAGAGCTTGACGACGCAGAGGTAGATGAAGCTCTGTCCTGTCGCGGTGATGACGCGCGAGGCGTAAAGGGGGACCGGAGTGTGCGCCCGCGAGAAGAGCAGGAGCCCCGCGCCCATGAGGAGCCCGCCGACGACACCCATCTTCTTGCCGCCGAAACGGTCGACGAGCATCCCCGCGAAAATCTGCATGCAGGCGTAGACATAGACGTAGATGGCGCCAAGTCGCGTCACCTGGGAGCCGACGAGTCCGAGGTCGCCCTGGAGGTCGTTGAAAATTGCGCCGGGAATCGCCGTGCGCTGCATGCAGGCAAGGACGTAGAGGACATTGAGGAGCGCAAACGACGTCCAGGCCAGAATGCGGGCGCCGCGGAAGTTGAGGGGGTGCGTTTCTTCGGTCATTTCGCGATCATCCGGTCGCTGCCGGTGTCCGCCGCGCTACCTCACGATCGAGGCGTGGTAGTCCTGCAGGGAGGTGACTTCACCCTTGTTGCGGCGGGCCGCGGCGATGCCAAGCACGGCGGCATGGGCCGCGGCGCGCGTGGTGATGTAGGGCGTCTTGTGCTTGAGGGCCGCCTTGCGAATCGCCGCGCCATCGGCGCGTGCGCCGCGCTTGGGCGATGGCGTGTTGACGATGATCTGCACGTCGCCGTTGACGATCGCGTCAATGACGTTCGGCCGTCCCTCGCCAAGCTTGGCGACGACTTCGCAGTCGATGCCGTTCTCGCGGAGGAAGTCGGCCGTGCCGATGGTCGCCAGCACCTTGAAGCCAAGGGACTGGAAGGCGTGCGCCGTGTCGGCATCCTGTTCGTTTTTCTCGGCGAGCGAGAAGAGCACCGCGCCGGAGTCGGGGAGCTTGGATCCTGCCGCCTCCTGCGACTTGTAGAAGGCGATGCCGTAGTTGTCGGCGAGTCCGAGGACTTCGCCCGTGGAACGCATTTCGGGGCCGAGCACGGGATCGACCTCTGGAAATTTCTCGAAGGGGAAGACCGCCTCCTTGGCGCCGTAGTGCGTAATCGTGCCGCGGCGAAGGCGCATCTTCCCCATGTTCTCGCCCATCATGAGCCGCGTGGCGACGCGCGCCATCTGGATGGCGCAGACCTTCGACACGAGCGGAACGGTGCGCGAGGCGCGCGGGTTGGCCTCGATGACATAGACCTTGCCGTCCTCGATGGCGTACTGCATGTTCATCAGGCCGCAGACCTTGAGGGCCTGCGCAATCTTGCGCGTGTAGTCCTCGATGGTCTTGAGCGAAGCCTCGTGGATTGAGACCGGCGGGATGAAGCAGGCGGAGTCGCCCGAGTGGATGCCGGCGAGCTCGACGTGCTCCATGACCGCGGGGATGAAGACGTCGGTGCCGTCCGAAATCGCGTCGGCTTCACATTCAAGGGCGTTGCGTAGGAAACGGTCGATAAGGAGCGGGCGGTCCGGCGTGACGCCAACGGCCTTGGCGACGTATTCGCGCAGCATGTCGTCGTCGTAGATGACCTCCATGCCGCGGCCGCCGAGAACGAACGACGGGCGGATCATGATTGGGTAGCCGATCTTTGCGGCGGCGGCAAGCGCCTCGTCGATGTCGACGGCCATGGCGGATTCCGGCATCGGGATGCCGAGCTTTTCCATCATGTGGCGGAAGAGGTCGCGGTCTTCGGCGATGTCGATCGAGTCAATCGAAGTGCCGAGGATATTGACGCCCGCCTCGCTGAGTTCACGCGCGGTGTTGAGAGGAGTCTGCCCGCCGAACTGGACGATGATGCCCTGCGGTTTCTCGAAGCAGTAGATCTGGAGGACGTCCTCAAGCGTGAACGGCTCGAAGTAGAGGCGGTCGGGGGTGTCGTAGTCGGTCGAGACGGTCTCGGGGTTGCAGTTGACCATGATCGTCTCGTAGCCCATTTCGCGGAGGGCCATCGCGGCGTGGCAGCAGCAGTAGTCGAACTCGATGCCTTGGCCGATGCGGTTGGGGCCGCCGCCGAGAATCATGACCTTGCCCTTGCCGGCGCCGTTTCCGGCAGGCGCCTTGATGGCGTCCGGTCCCTTGGCGTAGGAGGAGTAGTAGTAGGCCTTGTCCTCGACGCCCGAGACGGGCAGCGCATACCAGGATTCAACGACGCCAATCGCCTCGCGGCGCTCGCGGACGGTCTTCTCCGGAATGCCGAGGAGCTTGGCGAGGTACTTGTCGGCGAAGCCGTCCTTTTTCGCCTGGGCGAGAAGGTCGTCGGGTGGCAACGTCCCCTTGAAGGAGAGTATTTTTTCCTCGAGCTCGACGATTTCGCGCATTTGCTGCACGAAGTAGGCCTTGACGGCGCAGGCATCGAATATCTGCGCGTCGGTGGCGCCCTTGCGGAGCGCCTCGTACATGATGAAGTGCGTTTCGCTCGACGGCGTGCGAAGCAGGACGAGGAGGTCTTCGAGCGTCCGCGCGTTGAAGTCCTTGGCGAAGCCCAGCCCGTAGCGGCCCTTTTCAAGGCCGCGGATCGCCTTCTGGAGCGTTTCCTTGTAGTTCTTGCCGATGGCCATCACTTCGCCGACGGCCTTCATCTGCGTGCCGAGCTCGTCCTTGACGTCGCGGAACTTCTCAAAGGCCCAGCGCGCGAATTTCAGCACGACGTAGTCGCCCGACGGCGTGTACTTTTCGAGGGTGCCGTCGCGCCAGTAGGGAATCTCGTCGAGCGTGAGGCCGGCGGCGAGCTTGGCGGAGACGAGCGCAATCGGGAAGCCCGTCGCCTTCGAGGCGAGGGCCGAGGAACGGGAAGTGCGCGGGTTGATCTCGATGATGACCGTGCGGTCGGTCTTCGGATCGTGCGCGAACTGCACGTTGGTGCCGCCGATGACGCCGATTGTCTCGACGATCTTGAAGGCCATCTTCCGCAGGCGTTCGACGACGTCCGGCGCGATCGTCAGCATCGGCGC
Source organism: Kiritimatiellia bacterium (assembly GCA_045627605.1). GTDB lineage: Bacteria > Verrucomicrobiota > Kiritimatiellia > RFP12 > JAAYLN01 > RGIG5952. Next base: position 16,481 of record JAZQOA010000015.1, read on the forward strand.
GGCGCAGAAGGAATCGCCGGTGTGGACGCCCACGGGGTCGATGTTCTCGATCGTGCAGACGCAGATCATCTGGTTCTTGGCGTCGCGGACGACCTCGTATTCGAGCTCCTCCCAGCCCTTGATCGACTCCTCGACGAGAATTTGGCTCGTGAGGGAAAGCGAAAGGCCGCGCATCGCGATGGTGCGCAGTTCCTCCATGTTGTAGGCGAAGCCACCGCCTGCGCCGCCCATCGTGTAGGCGGGGCGAATGACGAGCGGAAAGCCGATTTCGCGGGCGAGCTGCTCCGCCTCGTCGAGCGAGTTGGCAATGCCTGAGCGCGGCGTCTCGATGCCGAGCGACTCCATCGTGTTCTTGAAAATCTGCCGGTCTTCCCCGCGCTCAATGGCGCCGAGATTGACGCCGATGACCTTGACGCCGTATTTGTCGAGCACGCCCGACTTGGAGAGCGAGATGGCCATGTTGAGGCCCGTCTGCCCGCCGAGGTTGGGGAGGAGCGCGTCGGGCCGTTCCTTGGCGATGATCGCCTCGATGCGCCCGGGGTTGAGTGGCTCGACGTAGGTGGCGTCCGCGACGACCGGATCGGTCATGATTGTGGCGGGGTTGGAATTGACAAGGACAACCTTGTAGCCGAGTTGTTTCAGCGCCTTGCACGCCTGCGTTCCCGAATAGTCAAATTCGCAGGCCTGGCCAATGACGATGGGTCCGGAACCGATGATGAGAACCTTCTTGATGTCTTCGCGCCGCATAAAATACTCCGTTGCCGTTGAGTTGCAAACCGGGGTTATATTATAGCGGATTTTCGGACTTCGGGCAATGGCGCGGGCGGCTCCGGGGTTTCACTTCGCCGTGCCGATTTGGTATAATGCTACGTATGAAACCGATTTGCACAAACATTTGTGATTTCGAGACCTTGCGAAAGGCGGGACAGCTTTACGTGGACAAGACCGCCTTCTTCCACCGCCTCATCACCGATCCAAGCCGCACCTACTTCTTCATGGCGCGTCCACGGCGGTTCGGCAAGTCGCTGTGCGTGACGACGCTCAAGTCCATTTTCCAGGGCCACCGCGAATACTTCGACGGCCTGGCCATTTCAAAGACCGATTACGACTGGCAGCCGCACGTGGTCATCCACTTCAACTGGGGCAAGGTCGATGCG
>JAZQOA010000016.1:0-5492 GCA_045627605.1 Kiritimatiellia bacterium
GTTTCGCGATGTTCTCCGCGACGACGGCGTCGTCCGGCATGGGAATCGCGTGGGGCTCGTCCGTCCGCGACAACGCCGCGTAGCCCGTCGCCTGTTCGACCGGCGAGAAGAGGTTGGCGACCACGCCGCCGACGAAACGCCCGGCGCACTGCATCAGCCGGTTCGTCGCGCCGCCGAAATCCTTGTCCGAGCCATAGGCCACCGCGACACCAAGAAACAGCGCGAACGCGATTCGCGCCGGACGCGAAGCCCCGCGCCACCACGCCGCGATCCCGTCGAAGGCCCCCCGCCGCCACAGGCGGTGCGCCAGCCCACCGCAGGCCAAGGCGGACAGAAGCGCAAGCAGGATGGGAAGGACGGCGTTCATCGTTCACAATAGTATGCCATTTCCCTCATGACCGCGCAAGAGTTCGCCCGCCGGGATGCGCCCGGCAGGTGGTGGGGAGCCGAATTGTTATTGCGTGGGGAGGGAAAACGCCTACTGGGCGTCGAGCGACCAGTAGCCGCGGACGGCGGGCTCCTTGTAGATCCACTTCCCGTTGGTGAAGTCGGGGAAGGGGACGGGCTGCCCGCCCAGGGCGAGCGACTGCTCGGAGAGCGCCGTCACGGCCATCCATGCGGCGCAGTCGTAAACGTCGATCGGCGTCGGCGTGTGGTTGCGGACGGAGTCGAGGAAGGCGCGCAAGGTCAGGGCGTCGCGGCCGCCGTGCTCGCCGATGGTGCTGTTGCGGTAGTCCTTCCAGATGGGGTGGTCGTACTTCTCGAAGTAGTCCTCGACATTGTCCCAGAGGTGCTCCTGGTAGGGGTTGCCCGCGGCGTCGATGCGCGTCACGGTCTTGCTGACCCCCTCGATGAACATCCCGCGCCGTTCCTCAAGCCAGATGCCCTTGGTGCCCTGGAGGCGCTGGTCGCGCGAGTAGGGGCGGGGCAGGGCGACGCCGTGGGTGAGCATCACCATTTCGCCGTTGGCGCACTTGATGCAGGTGTTGACGACGTCGGGTTCGTTGAACTCCCCGTCGAAGTCGGGGTTGCGCTTCTTCGCGGCGTTTTTGAAGCCGCGGCATTTGGTGCCGAAGGAGGCGAGGGAGACGAAGCGGTTGCCGCGGTTGATGCCGAGGATCTTGGCCATGGGCCCGAGGCCATGCGTCGGGTAGAGGTCGCCGCAGCGGCGGAGGTTGTGGATGCTCCGCTCGCCCTTGTCGAAGTTGGCGATGTCGTCGGAGAGATCGTGCTCGTAGCCGCACTGGCAGTAGATGATCTCGCCGAAGAGCCCGAGACGGGCCATGTTGGCGGCAAGCATCTCCTCGCGTCCGTAGCAGTCGTTCTCCATGAGCATGCACGAGACGCCCGTCGATTCGGCGGCGTGGACGAGTTCCCAGAGCTGGTCGATCGAGCTGGCGCCGCCGACCTCGAAGCCGCAGTACTTGCCGCGGGCCATGGCGTCGCGGGCGATGGCGAGGTGGGAGTTCCACGACGTGGAGGCGATCAGCGCCTCGATTTCGGGGTCGTCCGACATGGCGCGGTGGTCGGTCCAGCCCCTGGGCGGCTTGAGCCCGCGCTTCTCGAAGAGCGACTGGATGAATTTGATGCGGTCTTCCTTGAAGTCGCAGACGCCGACGACTTCGACCTCGTCGGCCATGTGGAAGAGGGAGGCGAGAAGCGTCTCGGCGCGTGGGCCGAGGCCGACAAGTCCGATTTTGACAATGCGCATGACGGAAATCCTTTGCGGAAGTGGTTTGATGTTCTTTTGATTATACACCATCGCGGGGTGGCGGACAACTTTTCGCCTCCGCCTCTTTTCAAAACATCTTGCTTTTTCTCCCGTTTCTGATATTCTAATTTCATCGTGCGGCAAGTGGCCAATGAAGACAATTCCAATTCCTGAAACCCGCTGGGGGCAACCGGTTCCGCTCCCTCCGCAAACAGCCCTCGACATCGTTCTTGCGGCCATAGACCTCGATCTCCGCGACAAGAAACTGCTGGAACGCTTTCACTTTGCCTATGGGGAAAATGAAGTCGAGTATCAGGGACGCTACTACGGCTACCTGTACTCGGCCGAAGGCAGTGAGGAAAGCGAATTCGGCGGCGATTCTTTTCGCGAAATGCTTTCAGATGTCGTTTCAGCCACGGGGAAGGCCGTTTGGCAGATGCTGGACGAACTGCCTCCGGATGCCGTGACCGTGGAGTTCGATCCCGACTGGCCCGCCTCTGCGCCAGACGAGAACTAATTTCTCCGCCGCCAAAAAATCATCCCGTATGCCCCGCCGACAATCCGGAAGGCGACACGTCCGACCGCATCTGGTGGGAGGTCTTCGAGCGTCATCGCGCTACGTTTTTCGAGGCCTGCCGGATGATTCTCGACCGGCCGAAGACACGCTGCCGCCGCAGGGAGGAATTCCGCCGCATCGACCAGCTTGTGGATGTCCCGCCCGAAGTCGAAGAAGAAATTGCGGAGCATCGCGGGGAGATTGCGCATCTTTACCGCGTGGAAGTCGACGAAACGAGCCGCGACACGTCCGAGAACCGCTTTTTCAGGTATGCGGTCGAGACCATTGCCGAACGGCACGGGACGCTGGCGCGGAGGGTGCGAGAGGAAGCGGCGCGGCGCGGGGCCGACAGCGCATTTCTTAAAGCGATCCAAACGACGGAAGATGAACTTGCGGCATTGTGCGCGAATCCGTTTTTCCGCGGCGTTGGCAAGTGGGAGGGGTTCAGGCAGGTTTCGCTTGTTCTCCAGCAGGGCATAGGGTATTCGGACATCTTGAGGATATACGGAATTCTCGAGGCGATGTATGCGCTTTCGGAAGGAATCTACAGACTTGAGACAAAGGACATCGCGCAGCTTTACGAAATCTGGTGCTTCATACAGGTGAAAAACCACGTGGCGGCGATTCTTGGCGTTCCACCGGAAAACGTGCGGCACAAAAACCGAGGGGAGCTTGGCGAAATGTTCGGCGCGGAAATGCGGGCCGGCAAGCAGAGCCGCATCCTCGTCGAGAAGGGCGACACGCGGCTGGAATTGTTCTACAATCCCAAGACAGCCGAGGACGGCGGAAGCGGAATCGCCGAGACCGAGGCACCTACAGGCGGCGCGCAGAAGCCGGACATCGTGCTGCAACTCATCCGCCAGTTCAACGGGAAGGAAGGATTTCGGTTGTCGTACCTTTTCGACGCCAAGTACCGCATCGGCGGACAGGAGGGAGGCATCGACACGCCACCCGAAGACGCAATCAACCAGATGCACCGCTACCGGGACGCGATTTACTACCGGGATGGCCAAAAGGCATCCGCCGCCCTCAAGAAGGAAGTCATCGGCGGGTACATCCTGTTTCCGGGGAACGGGCGTCGCGAGGACATTGAAAAGGCTTATTTTACCCGGAGCATAGACGCCGTGAACATCGGCGCACTCCCATTGCGACCGGGGAACGCGGAGAACGGCGAAATGCTGCGGGAGTTCATTCGGAGACTCGTGGAAAGGCGAACCGACGATACCGTGCTTTCCGCGATTCCCCAGAAAGGTACGGTCGGGATGGTCGAGGACATATCCGCGCAGATGGTGGCGATGGGCGTGCAGATCGTGACGTTCAAATACAAGAATGGCGGTGCGAAAGATCTCGCCGATAGAATCAAGGACGGCGGATGGTGTCCCTGCGCCGTGCCGCCGGACTTCGACGGAACGAAGGTACGCGTACTCTTTGTAGGAAGCACGCTCAACGGCAAGATGTACCGCGTAAGGACCGAAGTCCCAGACCATTTCCGAGCCAACCAAAGCCCCGAAGAAGTCCAAAGGCTTCCGGAGTTTGGCGATTGCACATTCAGGGATTCGAACTACGCCGTGTGGAAAGTCGAGCCGATGTGACGAACCGTGGCTGTGAATCCCACCTCCCACCTCCACCTCCCACCTCCAACCTTCACCTCCCACCTCCACCTCCCACCTTCACCTCCCACCTCCAACTTCCCTTTTTCCCCGGAAGTTTGGTAAAATGGAAAGCATTATGAATGAAGAAATCTCCCAGCATGAAGCGACGGACCTCGCCGCGAATTCAAACCAGTACCGCGAACAGCGCATCAAGCATCTCGAAACTCTCGCCGCCATGGGCTACGAGCCCTTCGGGCAGGCTTTTGAACGTACCGGCCGCCTCTCCGAGATCCGCGAATCCTTCGAGGAGGGGCGCGATGTTTCCGCCGCCGGCCGCCTCATGTCGATCCGCTCCATGGGCAAGAGCGTCTTCGCCGACCTCAACGACGGCTCGGGCCGCTTCCAGATCTACGTCGGCAAGAAGAGCCTCCCCGAAGAGGTCTTCAATGCCTTCGGGCTTCTTGACATCGGCGACCACATTGGCGTGACGGGCAAGCTCTTCACGACGCGCACCGGCGAGAAGAGCATCCACGTTGAAACCTGGACGCTTCTCTCAAAGGCCATTCTCCAGCCGCCGGAGAAGTTCCACGGTCTCGTCGACACCGAGGAGCGCTACCGCAAGCGCTACCTCGATCTCGTTGCCAACCCGGAGGTCCGCGCCCGCTTCAACACGCGCATCGCCATCACGCGCGAAACGCGCCGCTACCTCGAGGACCTGGGCTTCCAGGAGGTTGAGACGCCGATGATCCAGCCCCAGGCCGGTGGCGCGGCGGCCAAGCCTTTCATCACGCACTACAACGCGCTCGACCGCGACATGTACATGCGCATCGCGCCGGAACTCTACCTCAAGCGTCTTCTCGTGGGCGGCTTCGACAAGGTCTTCGAGCTCAACCGCGACTTTCGCAACGAGGGCCTTGACCGGACCCACAACCCCGAGTTCACCGTCCTCGAAATCTACGAGGCCTACGGCGATGTCAACTCGATGATCCGCATCATCGAGGGGCTTATCCCGCACCTCTGCCAGAAGGTCCTCGGCAAGATGACCGTCGAGTACGGCGAGGCGAAGGAAGTCCTCGACTTCACGCCGCCCTATCGCCGCGTCAACTACGCCGACCTCGTCAAGGAACGCATGGGGGCGGACTGGTTCGAGCTTGACGACGCCACGGCGCGCGCCAAGGCCAAGGAGGCGGGCTGCGACATCGACCCCGCCTGGAACCACCTCATGGTCACGCACGAAGTCTACGACAAGCTCATCGAGAAGACGCTTCGCCAGCCGACTTTCGTCATGCGCGTCCCGCATGAGTTCGTGCCGCTCGCAAAGGTCTGCCCGGACGATCCGAAGTCGGCCAACGTCTACGAGTTTGTCGTCGCCGGCAAGGAGCTCTGCCCCGGCTACACCGAGCAGAACAACCCCTTCGAGCAGCGCAAGGCCTTCGAGGTGCAGGCAGGCGAGGATCTCGAAAAAATCGACGAGGACTTCATCTGCGCCCTTGAGCATGGCATGCCGCCCGCAGGCGGCCTCGGCATCGGCTTCGACCGTCTCGTGATGCTCCTCACGGGCACGGAGATCATTCGCGACGTCATTCTCTTCCCGCAACTCAAGACAATGCGGTAGCCCAAACAGGTGGGGCGC
>JAZQOA010000017.1:0-40017 GCA_045627605.1 Kiritimatiellia bacterium
GAGGTGGCCGAGCTGTACGCCCAGCACACCGCCGCGACGGGGCAGGTCTTCGAGCCCGAGGCCGTGCGCCTCGCCGTCGAGTTCTCGGGCGGCCAGCCGCTTCTCGTGAACGCGCTCGCCCGCTGGTGCGTGGAGAAGATCCACGGCGAGCGCTACGGCGAGACAATCACGGCGGAGGACATGCGCGAGGCGAAGGAGAAGATCATCCGCGAGCGCGGCACGCACCTCGACTCGCTCATGGAGCGGATGAAGGAGCCGCGCGTCCGTGGCGTCGTGGAGCCGGTGATGCTCGGCGAGGAAATCGCGGCGGACGACCTGAACGACGACGTCAAGCTCGTGCTTGACATGGGCATTTTGAAGAGCGAAAACGGTTCCCTCGTGCCGGCCAACCCGATGTACGCGGAAATCATCGGACGCTACCTCTCGTACAACACGCAGGAGCGGATGAAACGGGTCGTCCCGGAGACGCCCTGGGTGAAGGACGACGGACTCGACATGCAGGGGCTCCTGCTGGCCTTCCAGGAATTCTGGCGCGAGAACGCCGAGATGAGTTCCGGACCGTTCGGCTACAAGGAGGCGTACCCGCACATCGTGCTCCAGGCGTTCCTCCAGCGCGTGATCAACGGCGGGGGGCAGATCATCCGCGAAATGGCGCTCGGCAAGGGCGCCCTCGACCTCGGCGTCCTTTTCCGCGGCGGCAAGTACCCGGTGGAGGTGAAGCTCCTCTACAGGTACCTCAAGTCGCCGGAAAAGGCCTACGCGCAGGTCCTGCGCTACATCGGCCACCTTGGCCAGTCGGAGGGCTGGCTCGTCGTCTTCGACCCGAAGCTCGGGGACTGGGACGAGAAGCTCCGCCACGAGGACGTCGTCCGCGACGGCAGGACGATCCACGTCTTCTTCTGTTAGTTTTCAGCCTGCGCCTCGGTGAATTGAAGGGCGGGGATGAAAAACGGCGTTTCCCCGCTGGAGGCGCACCGTCCTGGGCCTTAGAGGATGGTTTCGCCCGTGAAACTTTCCCAGGGGATGGCGACGGGTTTCCTCTCGGTCAGGATTTCGTCGATATGGAGAAGCAGCGGGAAGTCGGCGGCTGAAAGGGTGCCGTCCGCGATGTGCGCCTTGACGACGCGGGCGACGCGCTCCGCGACGACGAGTGATTCGAGCGTGACGCCTTTCAGCTCGGCCTTGGCCTCGTCGATGCCGAGGCCGCGTCCCAGGAGAATGCCGACGAGGCGGGTGCGCCCGCCATAGACCGTCACGTAGAGGTCGCCCGCGCCAACGCAGAGGTTCTCAAGCGTGCCGGCGCCTTGGAAGTCGAGCAGGCGTTTCATCTCCTTGACGGCCTGGCCGAAGACTGCGGCCTGCGAGTTGAAGTGCAGCTCGGAATCAATGCCGAAAGTTCGCTGGTTGAGCCCGATCGTGAGCGCAATGCCCAGCGCGTAGCCGTTTTTCAAGGCGACGGCCGCCTCGATGCCGACGACGTCCGTTGAAAGCGAGACGTGGTAGTAGCCGGTGGCGAGCATCGCCTTGATCCTGCGCAACGTGGCGATGTCCGCGCCGCAAAAGGCGACCTCGGTCTGGTCGTGGGCGACAAGCTCGTAGCTCGTGCAGGGGCCGCCAATGGCGTTGATGTCGCGGCGGATTCCCTTCTCCGCGAGCTTCGCCTTCCAGTAGCCGGGGTAGGTTTCGAGGCGGCCTTCGAATTCGATGAGGCCCTTGGTCACCGTGATCACGGGAAGTGCCGCGGGGAGGCGGACCAGCACATTCTCGAGGAACCAGTCGACACCGAAGCTCGAAACGCCGCCAATGACAAGAGCCGCGTCCCCGATGGCACTCCCCATCTCTTCGAACGGATAGTATTCGACGCCCGCCGGGAAATCCCTCGTGAACTTCGGGTGGCGCCCGGTCGCCCGGCAGCAGTCGATGATGTCGCGGTCAAGCGGCGTGCCGACCAACCGCACTTCGTTGCCGTTTTCCCGCGCGGGGAAGGCGAGTGCGCTCCCCATCATGCCGGAGCCGACGATCGTGATGACAGCCATCTTTCAAATCCTTTCGATTGCCGCTGTGCGGCGCGGCTTGTGCACGGACGGCGCAAGCAGCCGTTCCGCATTTTCAAAGGTCATTTCGGCAAAGTCCCCGGGATCCATCCCGCGCAACTGGGCGAGGAATTTCGCCGTGTGGACGATGAAGGCGGGTTCGTTCGGGTTGCCGCGCATCGGAACCGGGGCGAGAAACGGGCTGTCGGTCTCGATGAGAAGGCGGTCGTCCGGGACGGCAAGCGCCGCTTCGCGGACGTTCTCCGCGGCCCTGAAGGTCACGATGCCCGAAATTGAAATGAAGAAACCAAGGTCAAGCAGCTTGCGGCAGAAGTCCGGCGAACCCGTGAAGCAATGGATGATGCCGCGACTCGGGACTTCGCGCAAGATCGCCAGGGTGTCGTCGTCCGCCTCGCGCGTGTGGATGACGACGGGGAGGTCGCGCCGCCGCGCCTCCTCAAGTTGCGCCGCGAAGAATTCGCGCTGCATGGTGCGCGTCTCGGGGGAGTAGTGGTAGTCGAGTCCGATTTCGCCCCAGGCGGAAAGCGGGAGGGTTTCGTCAATTGGCGGGGGTGTGGTTCCGGACTGGTCGCGGTCGTAGCCGCATGCCAGCAGCACGTCGGGAAGGTCTCCGCCTGTGAGTCCGAAGGCCGTCCGCGCCGAGGCGTTGAGGTTCGGCGAGCCTCCAACGGCCATGAGTTTTTCCACGCCCGCGGCCTTGGCCCGGCGTAGAATTTCGGCAATCGTCGCGCCGTCGGCGGCCTCGAAGTGGCAATGGGTGTCGAAGAGCCTCATCGCACTGCGGCGCGCATGGCCGCCAGGGCGCGCCCCCTGTGGGAAATGGCGTTTTTCTCGGCGGACGAAAGCTCGGCGAACGACCGGTCGTAGCCGTCGGGGATGAAAAGCGGGTCGTAGCCGAAGCCGCCGGCACCCGAAGGCGATTCGGCGATTACGCCTTCGCAGCGCCCCTCGAATACCTGTTCTTCGCCATCTGGCGAGACAAGTGCGATCGCGCAGGAAAAATGCGCGCGGCGGTCGCGGACGCCTTCGAGGTTCTTCAGCAGCAGGGCGTTGTTGGCGGGCGTGTTGCCGTCTTCTCCGGCGTAGCGCGCGGAGAAGACGCCCGGTGCGCCGCCAAGCGCATCGACTTCAAGCCCGGAGTCATCGGCCATCACCCACGCGCCCTTGTGGCGGGCGGCAACGGCGCGCGCCTTGACGAGTGCGTTTCCCGCGAAGGTCTTTTCCGTCTCCTCGGCGCCGGAATCCTCGCCGGAGATTTCCCATTCGGGGAAGATTTCGCCGACTTCCTTCAGCTTGTTCCGGTTGTGCGTGGCGAGAATGAGCTTCGCGATCGGCATGGCTACTCCATCTGCTGCAGGAACTTCTTCGCGGCGAGGATGTCGACGGCCTTGACGGCTTTCTCGGCGTCGGTCCCCGCGATCTCGACCTGCTCGACCTTGTTTTCGGGCGGGAAGATGCGCTTCACCTGCGTCGGTGAGCCATTGAGCCCGTAGTGCGCGGGATCCTTGTCTTCGAGGTCGTCGAGCTTGAGCCAGGTCACCTCGCGGTCGGCCGTGGCGAGCTTGAGGCGGAACGACGGCAGGCGCGGCTCGAAAATACCCTTCTCAACCGTCATCAGGCAGGGGAGGTGAATCTTCTCGGTGACGACGTAGTCGGGGAGGTCGATCTTCACGGTGATCGCGCCGTCCGCGACGGACTCCACGGAGCAGACGTTGACGACGTGCGGGATGCCCAGGCGCTCGGCGAGCTCGGCGCCGACCTGGGCGGTGTCGCCGTCGGTCGTCTGCTTGCCGCAGATCACGAGGTCGATGTCGCCGATTTTGCGGACGCCCTGCGAAAGCGTGTAGGACGTGGCCAGCACGTCCGCGCCGCCGTAGCGGCGGTCCGACATCACGAAGCCCCGGTCGGCTCCCATCATGAAAGCCTCGCGCACCACGTTTTCGGCCTGCGGCGGTCCCATCGTCAGCACGCTCACCGTGCCGCCGTGGAGTGCGCGGAGGCGCAGTGCGGTTTCTATGGCGTAGAGGTCGAAGGGGTTCATCTTCGATTCGACGCCGTCGCGCTTGAGCGTTCCGGTGGCCGGGTCTATTTCGACATGCGAGGTGCCGGGGACCTGCTTGATGCAAACGAGTATGTTCATCGGTTCTTCTCCAGCCGCGTCGTGCGGCGTGAAATGTATTTTAACAAATATGGCGATTATTGAAAATCGCCGCGCCAACAAGTATAATGGCAGCATTTCAAAACAAAGGGGCGACAATGCCAAAGACAGCAGTATTCTCTCTCTACGTAGACTGGGCGGCCAAGGCTTCCGGTGCAAGGGCGGAAACCATCGCGCGCCGACTTGTCGAAGCCGGCATCACGGGCGTCGACGCCGAATTCACCGAATTCGACACCGCCCGCGCCCTTGTCGGCGAAGGAATGGAAATGGCCTGCGTCTATGGTGATGTCGCCTTTCTCGGGCCTGATGGCGGACGCCGCGCCGCCGACCAAATCCTCGACGTCGCGGCCCGGCTTCGCTCGCCGCAGATCATGGTCCTGCCGGACAACGTCCCGGAGACGGGCGACCGCGACCGCGCCCTTGACGCCATCACCAAGGGGCTTGCCGCCTTCACGGATGAGGCGACCGAGGCAGGTTTCAAGGTCAGCGTGGAGGACTTTGGCATCGCCCAATCCCCCTGTTCGAGCATCGCGGACCTGAAGCGAATCTTCGACGCCGTCCCCGATCTCGGATTCACGCTCGATACCGGCAACTTTTTCCGGGCGCGCGAAGACTGGGATGACGTCCTCGACGCCTTCCGGCTCTTCAGGGGGCGCATCTGCCATGCCCACCTCAAGGACCGCATGCCCGACCCACCGCGCCGCTACGCGCCAATCGGCACCGGCACAATCCCCAACGACAAGATCGTCCGCGAACTCCTTGCCGGCGGCTACCGTGGCTGGTTCACGCTTGAGGAACACGGGGCCGACGACATCCTCGGCGCAACCCTCAAGGCCGCGCGCGTTCTCAAAAGCTGGGTGCCATGCGAATGGGTGAAAAACCCGTCGAACCCCGTCCTTGGCAACACGGCTCTCGGCACGTGCTTCGACGTCAACGTCGTCGCGGACGGTCCCTCGCCCTTCACGATGTATTTCTCATGGAGGCCGCAAAAGGCCATTGCGCTCGTCAGGAGCGACAACGCCATTTCATGGACGCAGGAGCCCGAAATCTGCCTCAGGGCAGACCCCGCCAGTGGCTGGGAGGATGACCTCAACCGTAGTTGCACCGTCTTCAAGGACGGCGAATGGCACATGTGGTACACCGGGCAGTCGCGCCACTACACCCGGAGCCTGATTGGCTACGCGAAGTCGTCGGATGGCGTGAAGTTCGAGCGCGTCAGCAAAGCCCCCGTCATGGTGCCCGAAACCGCCTTCGAGAACCAGTCCGTGATGAATCCCTACGTCCGCTGGGACGCGGCCCGTCAACTCTGGCGGATGTGGTATGCGGCGGGCGAAACCTACGAGCCCAACGTCCTTTGCTACGCGGAGTCGCCCGACGGGCTGAACTGGGCGAAGTTTGCCGGGAACCCGATCTTCGGCAAGGGCGCGCCGGGCGAATGGGACTGCGACCGTGTCGGCGCATGCGAGGTGCACCCCCTGCCTGACGGCACTTGGGCGATGTTCTACATCGGCTACTCCGTCATCGACACGGCGCGCATCGGCTGTGCCGTCTCGGCAGATGGCGTCACCGGCTGGCGCCGCCTTGCGCAAAACCCGCTCGTCGCCCCTACGCCGGGGGCGTGGGACGCCTCAGCCTGCTACAAGCCGTCGGTCTTCCGCGATGAAAAGAAGGACCGCTGGATGCTCTGGTACAACGGGCGCAACGGACACGACGAATACGTGGGGGGCGTCACCAAACAGGGCCTGGCACTCGAATAGGTGATTGCGAAACTGAAGGAACGTCCGTGGCGGCACCTTCGTCCGCGCCTCAAACAAGGGAAACAACCAATATGAACGAACTTCTCTTCATTGTCTCGTTTTGCGCCGCGCCGAATGGCGATGGCTCCGCCGAGCACCCCTTCAACTCTCCGGCCGCGGCACGCGACGCCTTGCGGCAAGCCGACCGCCGGGAACGCGCGGTCGTGAAATTCGCGCCCGGCACCTACGAGCTTCCCGAAGGTTTCGAACTTGACGCCCGCGACCACGACATCGTCTTCCAGGGCGGGGGCGGCGTGCGCTTCACGCGCTCCGTCGCGGCCACTCCGGGCGGGAAAGTCGCCTGCGACGCGCCGCCCGCGCCCGACGCGGAATATTGTCTGGGCACGATGCGGCCCCATGCGCCGATGTTCTTCTACGACCACAAGTGGGCGCAATGCGCGCGCTGGCCCAAGACTGGGTGGGCGACATTCTCGGAGGCCGTCGACAGCGGGCTCCGTTCGCGCTGTCTCAGCGGAATTTTGCCCGACGCCCCGGCTGTGGCCGGATCGTTCAAGTTCGACGACGACCGCCCCGCCCGGTGGAATTTCGAGAACGGAGTTTACCTCGCCGGCTACTGGACGCATGACTGGTCGTTTGAATGCCTTCGCGCCGCGGGCTTTGACGCGGAGACGCACGTCATGACGCTGGCGGGTGCGGCGAAATACGGACTCGCCACGGGGACGTGGAGCGAGGAAAAGGGCCGCCGCTTCTACGCCTACAACGTCCGCGAGGAGCTGAGTGATCCCGGCGAATACTACTACGACCGCAAAACCGGAGTCGTTGAATTCATCCCGCCGAAGGAAGGCGTCGGTGAGTTTCGCGCCGCCGTGACGGAAGGCCCGGTCGTTTCGCTAAGCGGCGCCCGCGACATCGTCTTCGACGGCATAACGGTCGAGTACGCGGCGGGCGACGGGTTCCGGCTGGAAAACTGCGAGCGCGTCGTCGTCCGCGACAGCCAAATCCGCAATGTCGGGGGAACCGGCGTCGTCATCAACGGCGGGCGGAACTGCGAAATCCTGCGCGCAACGGTTGCGGACTGCGGCTTTTGCGGCACCATCGTCAATGGCGGCGACCGGAAGACGCTCACTCGTTGCGACCATCTCGTCGCCGACTGCGTCATCTCGGGCTTCGGCCGCATTTGCCGCTGCTATGCGCCCGGGGCCCGCGTGGGCGGCGTCGGCGTCACGGTCAGGGGCTGCACTTTCTTCGACGCGCCCCATTCGGCCGTCATTTACGGCGGCAATGACCACCTCTTCGCCGAAAACGAAGTCCACGACATCATGCGCGAGACGGGCGATGCCGGCGCCTTCTACACGGGGCGCGACCCGACAAGCCGCGGCAACGTGCTCTTCGCGAACTACGTCCACGACATCGGGCGGCCCGACGGCACGGCGGTCAACACGATGGCCTTCTACATCGACGACTGCGACGCGGGCGACTCGCTCATTTCCAACCGCGTGAAAAACGTCGCCCGAGGACTCATGCTCGGCGGCGGACACGACAACCACATCGTCGGCAACACCTTCGAAAACTGCCGGATCGGCATGTCGATCGATGCCCGCGGCGTTGTCTGGAACGACCGCTGGGACTCGCCGACCGACAAGTCCTGGCAGATGACGCGCAAGGTACAGGAGATGAAAGTGGACGAAGAGCCCTGGCGTTCGCGCTACCCGCTCCTCGCCACCTACCTTGCGGACGGCCCGCGCGAACCGCGCCACATCGAGGTCGTCGGCAACAAGTTCGTCAACTGCCGCGAATCAATTTGCTATTCGATGAAGGCCGACGAATACAGGCACCTCTTCGATATGCGCGGAAATACGATTGAATAACCAGGCGGAAAGGACTTTGCACGAAATGAAACTCTCACTTGGACAAGTGCGCGACATGGCACGCGGCGTGGTCGACGTCGCGGAAGAGGACGGTGTCTTTTCATTCTTCAGGTTCACGAAGGAGCAGTCCGAGGCCTATGCCAGGACGGGGAACAGGGATTTCCACGAGAAGACCTTCGCCACGGCGGACGTCCGCTTTGCCTTCGAAACCAATTCCCCGTCGCTCTCCTTCGACTACCGCTTCCTCCGCGGGTCAAGCCGCGAATTTGGTTCCTTCGACGTCTACGAAGACGGCGCGATGACCGGGCATTTCGGACTCGAAATCAAGGACGACGACTTCCACCACGCCGAGATCGCCTTGTCCGAAGGCGTCAAAAAAGTGGAGCTCTACTTCCCCTGGAGCCGCAACGCCAGGCTCGCGGACATCGCGCTCGCGGACGGCGCCTCGTTCAAGTCCCTCCGTCGCCCGCGCTCGCTTATTTGCTTTGGCGACTCGATCACGCACGGCTATGACGCCAAATACCCGTCGCTCTCCTACACCAACATCCTTGCCCGTGCCCTCGACGCCGACGGCGTCAACAAGGCCATCGGCGGCGACCAGTTCTTCCCCGAGTTGCTGGAGACCGCCGACCCCGTCGCGCCCGATTTCATCACCGTGGCCTACGGGACCAACGACTGGCGGCACCACGACCGGGAATTCGTCGAAAAACGCGCCACCGCATTTTACCACCGGCTCGCCGCGCTCTACCCCGCCGCGCACATCTTCGCCCTTTCGCCCCTCTGGCGCGACGCCCGGCCAAGTGAATCGCCCTTCGGCGAGTCTGTGTCCGCTGTGCACACCGTCATCGAGAACGCCGTGGCCGGCCTTCCCAATGTCTCCGTCGTGCGGGGCTACAACCTCGTGCCGCATTTGCCGGAATTTTTCTCGGATCTCAGGCTCCACCCCAATGACGCAGGCTTCGCCATTTACGCCGCCAACCTGGCGAAGGCCATCAATGCGCAAATGCAGGCATTGAATCGGAAAGTGCCAATACGATGACACTCGACGCCAGACGGGATGCTCCGATTGCGCCCGAATCCCATCTATGGCACGAAATATGCTTGTTTTTTTAACGACGAAAGGAACACCATGAAACATAACATTATTTCGGGCGTTTTATGCGCCTTAACAATGGTTGCCGTCGCAGGCAATCAGGTGACGGACACGGTTTGGCGCGACCAGAAGGCGCGTATCGCGAAGAACGCGCCGGTAAACATGTCCAAGGTGAAAAAGGACATGGCGGCCGCACAGGCCAATGGCGACGTCGCCTGGTATGCCGTGCCCGCCTTGAGCGACTGCATGCGGTTGACGGACACATATCCGTCTGACGGCCGTTTCGCGGGCGAAGTCCGCGCCACCCTCGCGGGCAACGAGTCCGAATCGGCGAGTTTCCAGCTCTTCTCGTTCATCGACGCCGCCAAGGTTGACGTCAGGCTTTCCGATCTCACTTGCGGCGGCGACAAGCTTGCGGCCGATCTCCGCGTCGTCAAGCTTTGGTTCCAGAACGGCAACGCCTGGGTGAGCTACTTTGACGACTCCGGCCTCAAGCTCGTTCCCGAGCTCCTCCTCCACGACGAGAACCTGATCAAGGTCGATCTCCAAACCGCCGACAACTACGCCAGGGTGATGGAGAATGGCAAGGAGAGCTTCAAGTGGCTCACGGCCCCCAAGCCCCTTTCCCGCGCCGGTGACTTCGATCCGTTCGACCCCGGCTTTGCCGACGCCCCGACGATGCAGCCCGTCAAGCTCGTCAAGAACGAGTTCAAGCAGTTTTTCATCACGGCGCGCGCCAAGAAGGGGCAGAAGGGCGGCGTCTACAAGGGCAAGGTGACGGTCTCCGCCAATGGCAAGACCTATTGCGAAATTCCCGTCGCCTTCCGCGTCCTCGACTTCGAGCTCCCGCTGCCCGGCACCTACGATGACCCCGGCAGACTCTACGTGTACGACTGCATGGGCGCGATGCCGCGCTGGGAGCGCTGCCTGTCAGTCGCCAACGGGGACGAAGCCAAGGCCAAGGCCGTTTACCGCACCTGGATGCAGTCGCTCTACGATCACAGCATGTTCAGTGCGATCTCCCTCTCTCCCGAAACTCCACAGTGGCAGATTGATCTCTTCAAGGAGATGGGCTTCCCGTTTGAAGGCGTGAACGGAGGCGTCTGGACGGGCTGGTTCGCCCTGAACTTCGGCGGCCGCATGAACTACGCCAAGCATAAGACGGCCTGGAGATGCGCCCAGGAAGCCGACGAATTCTACCACAAGAAATTTGGCATCAAGGATGTGCGCCTCGCATACGGCGACGAGCAAGGGGCCGGCTTCCTTGTCGCGCATCGCGACCTCTGGGACGCCTACTTCTACTACGGGTTCGGCGGACTCGGCTTCTGCGGCCACGACGCCCTTCCGTACAAGGGCGGCTACAACTCCTCCTTCTATGATATGGCGACCGATCCGGACGACACCGAGGCAATTCGCCTCCGCAAGAATTGCAACGGTCGCTTTTTCGCCTTCTACGCCTGCCAGCATACCGCCTCCGAAAATCCGCAGTTCACGCGCCGTCAGCACGGTATGATCGGCTATCTCGCCGGCATGAACATGACCTTCAACTACGAGTTCGCAATTGGCAGCTTCAACGACCGAGCGGGCGAGTGCTACCGCCCGATGGTCATCTCCTACGCCAACTCGCAGGGGCTGATGGAGACGATTGAGTTCGCGGGCTTCCGCGAAGGATGCGACGACATCCGCTACGCGACCGCCGCCCTCAAGCTCGCCGACGAAGGCATCGCCTCCGATTCGAAGGAGGCCAAGATTCTTGGCGGGTGTGTGCGCCATTACCTCGCCACGCTCGATCGCAAGACTTTCGACCTCAACGAGGCCAGGGCCGAACTCATCGAGTACATCGTCAAGCTCCGCAAGGCTCTGAAGAAGTAACCTGCGAAAGAAGAGGAGATTTTCAAGATGAACAAGATAATCACGATTTCAGCGGCGGTCTTCGCGACCGCAGTGGCCTTTGCCATCACACCTGAGGAGCAAGCCGCGCGCGAAGCGCAGAAGAAGCTCGACGACGAATTCAAGGCGTTCAACAAGGAATGCTCGGAACTCGCGAAGAAGGACTTCAATGGAGCACTTGCCGCATACTGGGACACAAACACCCGCGAGGCCATCGACAAGTGGGAGGAGGCGATCAAGGACGCCAAGTGGACCAACGAGCAGCGCATCTCCATGCTCGCCTCAATCGCCGACTGCCAGCTCAACGTCTGGTACGATGAAAAGCTCGCCACGGAGACGATGGAGCGCATGCTCAAGCTTCCCGGTCTCTCCGATGGCGACAAATACGCCGCGCAGATGAAGATCGCCGATTTCAAGAAGTCGATCGGACTCGCCGGCGACGCCGAAGTCAACTTCTACCTTGCCGGCGCCGATAACGAGAAGGCCAATCCCGGCAGCCGCAATTCGTGCCTGCAAAAGGCCGGCGAAGTCATTGGCGCGAAGGACAAGGCCAAGGCCTGGGCGCTTGTCGCCGACAAGAAGTACGACGGGCTTTACAACATTGAGCGCCTGCGCCTCGACTTCGCCGGCAAGTTTGGCCCCGAAGGCGAATCCAAGCGTCTCTGGGCCGCCAAGCGCGCCGCATACGACCAGTGGCTCAAGGGCTGGGACGGCAAGAACTTCAACAACGGCGAGTTCACCGAAAACAAGATCGGCGACTGGTCTGCCCGCGGGTTCGACGCCTTCAAGGCCGAGTTCCCCGGCGTTGCCCGCTCGATTGTCGAAAAGGGCAATGCCGCTGGAAATCCCGGCCGGGTCTCGCCCTCGATGCTCCTTTTCAACTGGGCCGCGAACCCTCCGTGGAATGACAAGACCTGCATTCAGCGCAGGGGCGAATTCCGCAAGTTCGTCTATGACATGCTGATGGACAAGAGCTGCGGGACAAATACTGTCACGGATGTTCAAATGATGAACTTCCTCTCCGGCCAGAAGGAGACGAAGGCCCTTGCCGTGCCCTATGCCAAGAAGATCATCGACGCCTCCAAGAAGGAAGGCGCGAAGATCGACCAGAAGGCCCTTGACGCCGCTTTTGCGGTCGTCGCCTTCCACGGAACCGATGGCAATTCCGGCAAGATTGTCGCCGCCGCGAAGTCCGTTGCCGAATCCCAGGGCAAGAAGGACGACAAGCAGGTCATCGCCAAGCTGATTGCCGAACGCGCCGTTCTCGAATTCAACAGCGGCAACGAGACGTGCGCCCGCGCCCTCCTCGACGAATACGCCAAGTTCGTTCCGGCGCGCCCGCAGAGCCACCTTTTCTGCGAATACTGGCCCGACGCCCCGCAGGATCTCGCCGGCATTCTCGCCAGCGCGCGCTATAAAAGCGCCGAGAAGGGCCAGCTCCGCTATCCCTACGGCGACAACCTCAAGTTCCTCATCGAAACTGACGCCGCCCTCAAGGGCCGTGAAATGACAACCGACAACGGCGAGAAGTTCCGTCCCACCGAGCTCTTCGCCTTCTTCGACAACGGCGGCGTGAAGATCATCCTCCGTTCCTTCGAGGACATGTCCAAGGTCAAGGCCGGTTTCGGCGGCCCCTCGGGTTATGAGAGCTACCTCTCGCCTGGCGTTGAGGCCCCCTACTGGTGCTATATGTTCAGCCCCGTGGCCGACGGCAAGTCCGACATGAGCGACGGTTTCCTCACGCAATACGCCAATGGCACGGGATTCCGTCCGTCGAACCAGAAGACAGGCACGCTCTTCACCTCGTACCTCTACCTTGACGATGGCGCGGCGGCAATGCTCTCCATTCCGTGGTACGCGGCGTTTATGTACACGCCCGATCGTGAAAAAGCCTGGTTCTTCGAGCCGATCAACTGGTCGCACGGCGGTCGCAGCTGGGGCGGAAGCAGCTCTGTCCACTACCGTTCCTGCTTTGGCGCGCTTGAGTTCAAGGGCGCGGACCAGAAGGCCCTCACGGCAATCCGCCGCAAGCTCCTTCCCAAGGCCAAGTCCGCATTTGACGCGGCGTGCAACTCCCGCGACAACAGCCCGTTTGACCGCTGGCAGGACAATGTCCTCGGCGACCAGGAGTTCTACCTTGCCAAGGTCAAGCCGTTCCGTGAGAAACTCGCCTCTTACCTCAACAACGACCGTGTCAAGTTCGACATGACCGACGCCGAGGTAAACGAAATTTACGAGGCTGTCGCAATCGACGCCTTCAACTGCCGGTACATCATCGCGCAGATGCGCGTTGACTGGCTTGAAGAGAAGCGCGCCAGAGGCGAATAATCCGGCGTCAAACCGCGTAAAAGAAGTGGCATCCACCTTCGTGCGGTAATTGACCGCGAAGCCTGCGCTTTGGTAAAATATTAACTTCAATTTTTCAGGGAGTTTTTACCAAAATGAGCAAGCCTCTTGTCATTATGCCGTGCCTTGACATGCGCGAAGGCCGTGTTGTCAAGGGTGTCAATTTCGTCGACATCAAGGATGCCGGTGATCCCGTTGAGTGTTGCAAGGCCTATTGCGCCGCCGGTGCCGACGAACTCGCCATGCTTGACATCACGGCGACGGTCGAGGGCCGCAAGACCATGCTCGAGGTCGTCCGCAAGGTTGCCGCCGCCGTGACGGTGCCGTTCACGATGGGCGGCGGAATCTCGTCCGTTGCCGCCGCCACCGAGGTGCTTGCGGCTGGCGCCGACAAGATTTCCACGTCGTCCGCCGTCTTCCGCAACCCCGCGATGATCGGCGACATGGTGAAGGAATTTGGCGCCGAGAAGGTGACTGTGGCCATTGACGTCGCGCAGAACGCCTCCATGCCCAGCGGGTACGAGGTCTTCATCGATGGTGGCCGTACCGCAACCGGCGCCGATGCCGTCGAATGGGCGAAGAAGGTCGACGGCTATGGGGTGCGGACGATTCTGCCGACTTCAAAGTCGACGGATGGCGTTCGCACCGGCTACGACCTCCCGTTGATCCGCAAGATTCGCGAGATCACGGACGCCGACATTGTCGCGTCGGGCGGTGCCGGGACGATGGAGCATTTCGCCGAGGCCGCCGAAGCCGGTGCCACGGTGCTTCTGGCCGCGAGCGTCTTCCATTTCCACGTCATCGCGATTCCCGAACTCAAGAAGTTCCTCGCGGACCGCGGGTTTTCCGTCCGTCTGTAGGACCGAGTCGCGGACAAGTAAAAGCCGCCGGGTTTCCGGCGGCTTTTTGCTTTAAAAGGCCGGGGGATTGCGCGGGACGGCGAGCGTGAGCCCGTGTCCCGTCAAGGGATGGGTGAAGGAGAGCGAGCATGAGCGCAGGAAGTAGCCGCAGTCTCCGGGCAGTGCGTCGGGGCGGGGGTGTCCGCCAATTGTGAAAAGCGGGTCGCCGAGGAGCGGCGCGCCGATGGACGCAAGGTGGATGCGGATCTGGTGGGGCCTTCCGGTGACGAGGTCGACGCGCCAAAGCGTCGCCTCCGGGGAGTTCTCGGCGATTTCGCACCGGCTGCACGATGCCTTGCCGTCGGGACAGGCGGCGAAGACCTTGCCGAGGAGGGGGTGGGCGACCGGGCCGATGGGCGTTGTGATTTCAACGCGGTCGCCGGGGGTGCCGGGGAATGGCGCCGACCGCGCGTAGTAAACTTTTAGCATTTCGCCGCCGTAGCGCGCCGTTTTGTCGCGGAACTGCGCCGCAAGCGAACGCCTCGCGGATGGCGTCCGTGAGCAGAGGATAAGCCCCGATGTGCCGCGGTTGAGGCGGTGCGCGGGGACGATGTCTTCGCCGGGGAAACGAAGGGCGAGGAGGTTGACGAGCGTGTTTTCGAGGAAGCCGCCGTCGGGGAGGACGGGGAGCCCGGCGGGCTTGTCTACGGCGACGAGGGCCTCGTCTTCATAGACGATCTTGAAGTTGCGCGGTACGTCGCCTTCCTCCCAGGGCGGGCGCCGCCATTCAAGCCTGTCGCCATCCCGGAGCACGTCGTCTGCGCAGAGCGGGGCGCCGCCGCGCGACATCTCGCCGGCGTCGAGCCTCGTCCTCCATTCGTCGCACGTGGAATGGCGGTAGGCGCCGGAGTAGAAGTCCAGCGCGGTCTTGCCGGCGGAGGCGCCGTTGATTTTATCCGTGTATGTCCAGCCGTGGTTCATCGGTGTTTTGTTCTGGAAATAGTGTAGCAAATGCAAGCCAGGAAAGGCGAATGTGGTATAATTCTCTTTTTGCCTTTTGCGAAGACGCGAGGCAAGATGCGGGGTTTCCAAGGCAAGGACAATGAGGCGTTTTCACGGGGAATTCGCCAATGATTGGATTTGCCTGCCCCGGACTTTCAATTCCATCATCCCGCAGGGACGGAACGGCCCGGCGGGATGGTGGCGGATGACTCTCTATGCAATCGGTGGAAATGCGCGGGACATACAGGACGTTGGTGGCGCTGGCCGTGCCGATGGTGTGCCAGAACTTCATCACCTACAGCGTGACGCTGGCCGACAACCTGATGGTCGGCCAGCTTGGCGAGGCCGCCATCAATGGGCTTTTCATGGCGGCGATCGTCCAGTTCGTCCTCCAAATGGTCCTTTTCGGCGTCGAGAGCGCCATGAGCGTGCTGGCGGCGCAGTACTGGGGCAAGAAGGACACGGGGCGGATCAAGGACATCGTCTCCGTCAGCATGTGGGCGTCGCTTGTGATTGCGGCTGTCGCGTCGGTCGCGACATTCTGCCTCCCGTGGCGGATCATGGGGTTGCTTACCTCCTCGCCGGAGGCGGTTGCCGAGGGCGCGAAATATCTGAGGGCCGTCAGCGTCTCGTATCTGTTTTTCGGGGCGTCGCAACTGCTGGTCCGTGCCATGCGGTCGGTGGAGGTCGTCAGCATCGGGCTGGTCAATTCCATCGCGGCGCTGCTGGTCAACGTCACGCTGAACTACATGCTGATCCTCGGGCACTGGGGCGCGCCGGCAATGGGCGTTGTCGGCGCTGCGCTGGCGACGGATGTCTCCCGCGTCGTCGAGCTGGTTCTCGCCCTGTGGTTTGTCCTGCGTTTCGACACGCACCTCGGGCTCCGCATGCGGGATTTCCTGCGGTGGGACAGGGTGATTGTCCGCGACCTGTGCGTCTATGGTGCGCCGCTGATGGCGGGGCAGCTGGTCTGGGCGTTGAACAAGTTCACGATGCGCTACATTGTGGGGCACTTTTCGCCTTCGTCCTCCGCGGCGGTGAGCATCGCCGAAAACCTCGACGGCCTCATCTGGGTCGGCACGGTCGGCCTGGCCGGCGCCATGGGGATTGTCACCGGGAAGATGATCGGCGCGGGCGAGACACGCCTCATCCGCGCCTACGCGAAGACGATGCAGCTCGTTTTCGCGGCGATCGGCGTGGCGAGCTTCCTGGTCGTGCTTCTTGGCGGCGACCTCTTCGTCTCGTTCTACAAGCTCGAGCCCGGGACCATCGCCGCGGCAAGAACCTTCTTGCTTGTCCTCTCCTTTTCAGTCCTTGGGCGCTCCTACCAGGCACCGTGCCTCATGGGGCTCGTCAAGGCCGGCGGCGACACGTCCTTCGTCTTCAAGAACGACACATTCTGGGTCTTCTGCTGGGTGCTGCCGTCCGCGATTGTCGCGTGGAAGGTTTTCCACGCCCCGGACTGGGTCGTCTATTCCTTTCTTCTTTCGGACCAGCTCACGAAATGCGCCGTTGCTTTCGTGAAGATCAACCGCTTTCACTGGATGAAGAACCTGACGCGCTGAAGGGCGCGGAGGAAAGGCTGGAGAATGGAAAAGAACACAATTCTGACGGGGGTGCTTATGGCTGCTGACTTGGCGTGTGCGGCGACCGTGCGCTATGACGGCGCACTTGTAATGGACGAGGCGGATGCCCAAACCGCCTTTGTGCCGGCCGTGTGCGATCTTTCGTGGAATACGCTTTCCGCGAAAGGCGATTTCATGGCGCTTGAGACGCGGGGCGAGGCGATCCCCTTCAGGATCTCGGTCGGCGATGCCATGTTGTCGGGAACCGCCCTCTACAGGGCGGATGGCGCCGGGGGCGTGTGCGCCAAATACGAGATCGTGGCTGACAGAGATTGCGAAGTGAACACGCTTTGCGTCCTTGCCGAGCTTGATGGCGCACGGTATTTTGGCGGTAAGGCGTTTGCCGACGGACGCGAGATCTCTATGCCGAGGGAACCTGGTGTTGCCGCCTTGCAGAGTGGCGTGTGCAAGACCCTCAAGGTGGTCGCCGCGACGGGCGGCGGGGAATTGGAGATTGTCCGCGACGCGCCAGGCTACACACTCCTCCAGGACAACCGCAGATGGAATGTCCCGACCCTGACGATCCGTCTGGGCATCGGCGGAAACAAACTTGCCGCCGGCGAAAAATACGCGCTCGGATTCACCGTTCGGGCGGGGAAGCCGCTTGCGCTGCGGCCGTTTTCGGGACCGGTGAAGCTTGCGGCCTCAGAGGACTGGGTTCCGATGCGCGAATACCCGGACATTGTCCCGGGCTCCCCCTTGGACTTCTCGGGGATTTCTGGAATCGATGCGCCTGCCGGGAAATACGGGCGTGTGGTGGCGTGCGGCGAAAACTTCGAATTTGAGAAAAAGCCGGGCGTGCCACAACGCTTCTATGGCGTCAATTTCTGTTTCTCGGCCAATTACCTTTCGGCTGACGAAGCCGAACGGCTGGCGACGAGACTGGCGCGGATCGGCTACAATGCAATCCGCATTCACCATTATGAGTCGATGCTCACGGAGGGGTCGCCGGACGGCACGACGCTCAACGACAAGCGTGTCGCGGAGTTCGACAACCTGGTTGCGGCCTGCATCCGGCACGGACTGTATGTGACGACGGATCTTTTCGTTTCGCGTCGGGTCCCGTGGCGCGCCATTGGCGAGGATCGTGACGGTGTCATCGGGATGGACGAGTTCAAGCGGCTTGTTCCCGTGCACGGGGGGGCCTTCAGCAACCTGTGCGCATTTTCGCGTAACTTGCTGGCGCATGTCAATCCGTACACGGGCCGCAGTTACGCGGAGGAACCTGCGCTGGCGTGGATTTCCCTGATCAACGAGGACAACCCAGGCAACCACGGTGGTGCGCCGTATTCGTCGTCTGAGTTCTGGGTCCCCGTCTGGAAAAAATGGCTTGCCGATCGCAAGGCCGCCGAGCCGGAAAAGTTCGCCGGCATCCCAGATGAAATTCCCGGCGATCTGTGGGCGCGTAACCGCGCCACGTCGGCGTTCTCGTTGTTCCTGATGGAACGGGAGTGCGCCATGGCGTCTGCGATGAAAGCCTTTCTGCGGGATGAGCTCCATTGCGGCGCACTCGTGACGGATATGAACAGCTGGATGAACCCGGTGAGCTACCAGGTGCCGCGCGCCGAGCTTTTTGACTACGTCGACGACCATTTCTACGTTGATCACCCGCGTTTCCTTGAAAAGCCGTGGTGCTTGCCGAGTTCGTGCCCCAATTCGAATCCGTTTATCGGCGCAAACCGCGGCGCACAGGGCGTGGTCTTCACCCGCATCGCTGGCAAGCCTTTCACCATCACGGAATACAACTACTCGGGGCCGGGACGTTACCGTGGCGTCGGTGGAATCGCCACGGGGACGATGGCCGCACTACAGGACTGGGCGGGGGTCTGGCGCTTTGCCTGGTCGCATTCGCATGAAGGGTGCGTTGAGCCGGATAAGGCGAAGATGGGATATTTCGACATTGCCGGCGACCCGCTTTCGCTGGCTGCGGAACGCGCCTCGGTCTGTCTTTTCCTTCGCCGCGACCTTGCGCCGCATGAAAGAAACTGCGTCCTGTGGGTGCCGCCTTCCGAGATCCGCGGGTTTTCGGGGATCGATCCGAATCTCAAGCCCGACTATGCGTGGCTGGGCTGGCTTTGCAGGCTGGGCACGGTCGTTTCCGAGGCTGAGCCTACGGGCTTTTTTAGGACAGCAAAGTTCACGGATAGGCCCAGGAAGGTGCCGGACGATGTCGTCGCCGCGCTAATGGAGGGCGCTAGGCAGCCCGTCGCCATCGATGCGGGCAAAGGCGTTTTCACCATTGACACGCCGTGCACGGATGGCGGTTTCGCGGAGACGGGCAAGATTGAGGCGGGTGCTCTCGTGGCGGATGTTGGCGGCGTTCCGGCGACGATTTGGGCAAGTTCGCTTGACGGATGCCCCCTTGGCGAATCGGAAAGCATCCTCGTCACGCATCTCACCGATGTGCAGAATACCGGCATCAAATATGCCGATGGCGACCTCAAGGTCTTGCTGGACTGGGGGCGGTTGCCGCACCTGATGCGCGCGGCGAAGGCCGAGGTGGCGCTTGGCCTCGATGCAAAGGCGGAATACAAGGTAGAGGCCCTCTCGGCGGACGGGCGCGTTAAACGCGAAATCCTGGTGCGGCGCGACGGCGCGAAAATCATTTTCCAGGCCGATGTCGCGGCGGACAGGGAAGAGGCCACCTACCTCTACCATGTGAAGCGGGTCGGGGTGGCGCGAGATTAAGCGCGGGTCTGGAAGGACTCTTCGGGAAGGAGTTCGTCGCCGTTGAACAGCCGGCGGAAATTCTGGAGGGAGACCTGGCGGCCGTATTGCGTCTGTTCGAAGGCTTCGGCGTAGGCAATGTCGCGGGCGGGGGCTCCATAGGTCTCGACAAGCGTCTGGCGGGAGAGGTTGGCTGCATCCTTGAAGCGCGCAAGCCAAATGCCGAGGTGCTTTTTTTTCTCCTCCCAGGAAAGGTTGTCGACGCGGAAATCCTTGAAGCCCTCGGACCACGGCAGCCATTCGTAGAACTGCGAGGCGTGGCAGTCGAGAATGCGGCATTTCTCGTCGTAGAGCGAGTCGAACTCCACGGCGGCGTCGGGACGGAAGGGGCGCGGGTCGGTGAAGCCGTGGTAGCAGTAGGCTAAGACGGGGTAGGTTTCGGGAATGGGCGTGTCGTCGCAGTAAAGCGGCACGGTCAACAGGTAGGCGGCGTCCTGGACGAGCTGGGCGGTGGCCCGGTGGTCGGCGTGGTAGTCGTGGAGCCAGTGCGATATGACGACGTCCGGGGCGAAGGTGCGGATTGTGCGGATGATTTTCTCACGAGAGGCGAGGTCTGGCTGTATGTTGCAGTCGGGCGTGTCGAAGACTTCGTAGTCGGCGAGGCCGATGACCTTGGCGGCGGCGCGGCTCTCCGCGAACCTTCGCTTGGCTAAGGCATCGCGCGACATTGAATAGTGTCCGGCATTGCCGTTGCAGGCGGCGACAAACTTGACGGAATGCCCTTTGCGTACGAGCTTGATTGCCGTAGCACCGAACAAAACATCGGGATCATCAGGATGCGCACCAATAAACATGTACTTCATTTTTACCTCCACTTGAATAATTATACCAAACTTGCTACACTATTTCCGCATAGAGGGACAGTCCCGTTATGCGTAACACATAGAACGCGGAGGATGAATGAGAAGGCCGAGGGTTAAGAATTCGGGGGAGGGGTGGTACCACCTCGTGAGCAGGTGCTGTTTGCGCGAGTTGCTTTTCGGGGACGAGGACAAGGAGATGCTCGTGCGGATGCTTCGGCGCGTTGAGCGGTTCAGCGGGGTGGAGGTGCTGTCGTACGCGATGATGGACAACCATCTCCACGTATTGGTGCACGTCCCGGAGCCCGTCGAGGTTTCGGAAGACGAGCTGCTGGAGCGTGTCTCCGCGCTCTACGGCCAGGCGAAGGCGGAGGCCCTGCGCGAGCGGTGGGAGATGTACCGGCACTCGAAGTACTGGCGCAAGGTGGGTGAGGAGCAGGACGCGCTTCGCAAACGGATGGGGGACATAACGCCGTTCATGTCGACGCTGAAGCAGCGGTTCTCGACGTGGTACCGGGCGCGCCACGGGTGCGAGGGAACGATCTGGCAGGGCCGCTTCGGGAGCACGGTGGTCGAGGGGTCGCCCAACGCGCTCGCCGCGGTCGCGGCCTACATCGACCTGAACCCCGTCCGCGCGGGCGTCGTGAAGGACCCGAAGGACTACCGCTGGAGCAGTTACGGCGCGGCGGTGGCGGGCGACGCGCGGGCGATGCGCGGCCTTTCGCGCCTCTACTGCGAGAACCCGGCCCCGGGGGACTTCACCTCGAAGTACGCGCCGCAGTACCGGCAGTTGCTCTACCTGAAGGGCTCGGACGTCTTCGACGGGGAGGAGGTCAAAAAGGTCGTCCGCGAACACGGCAAGCTCCCGCTCCCCGTGCTCCTCCGTTGCAGGGTGGGGCACTTCACGCGCGGCGTGGCCTTCGGCTCCCGGGCGTTCGTCGACGCGGTCTTCGAAAGCCACCGCGGCCATTTCGGCGCGAAGCGCAGGACCGGCGCCCGCGCCGTCGGCTGGTGCCTGGACTGGGGCGGCGCACCCCTCTGCGCCGCGCGCGACCTCAGGAAGTCCCCGGTCTCAATTTCCGCGTAGAAAGGCAATTGCTAATGTGTTGCGTGCGCAAGACTAAGGGACTGTCCCTCTATTTACTACTGAAATCTCAACTAAAGAGACGAGAAATTAGAAGTTGTGGGCATCAATGTCTACAGTAGCGCGGAAGGGGGCGGGTACATCGACGACAGTCAGCGCCTTTTTAATCGCGGATGTCATACGTGCCGAGTTGGGACCACGAAGGACGATTTGGAAGCGGTATATGTTGTCTGCTTTTGCCAATGAGGCGGGGCAGACTTCCGAAACTTCAATGTCGGTCGTTGTTCCTGCGCGTATGGCATTCCTGATTTTCACAGAAAGGCCCTCCGCCAGTTTTTCAGCGGGACCTGCCAGCGTCACACATGTAAGATGTGTGAAGGGGGGGTACCCCATTTCTCCGCGGGAGGGGAGCTCTATTGAGGCGAATCCTTCGAAGTTTTCAGTCTTCGCCATTTGCACGGCGGGGTGGTCGGGCGTGTAGGTCTGGACGATGACTTCGCCCGGGATTGCGCCGCGTCCCGTGCGGCCCGCAACTTGCGCCAGGAGCTGGAAGGTGCGTTCGCCGGCGCGAAAATCCGGGATGTGAAGCGAGGAGTCGGCGTTGATGATGCCGACAAGCGTGACACGTGGGAAGTGGAGACCCTTGGCGATCATCTGCGTGCCAATCAGAATGTCCGTCGCCCCAGCCTTGAAGGCGTCGAGAATGTCGTCGTGCGAAAACTTGCGCGAAGTGGAGTCGGCATCCATTCTCCCGATACGTGCGTGGGGAAAGCAACGCTGCACGATGGCCTCGACCCTTTGCGTGCCGAATCCGGCGAACTTAAACTGCGGGTCTCCGCAGGCGGGGCACTTCTGCGGAGGGCGTTCCCAGGCGCCGCAAACATGGCATCTCAGGCAATCATCCACCTTGTGGTAGGTAAAGGGGATGTCGCAACGCCCGCAGGTCATGGCGAAGCCGCATGACGGACATGTCAGCGACGTGGCATAGCCGCGCCTGTTGAGAAAGAGAATGACTTGTTCGCCGTTTTCAAGGCGCTGGTGGATGCCGTCGAGCAAGTCCTTTGAGAAGACGTTGACGCGGCCCGTACGTGCGTTTTCCTCGCGCATGTCGACGACATGGACAAGCGGAGGGGTGCCCTCCCCCGCGCGGGAACCAAGGCGGACGAGCGCGTACTTGCCTGTCGTGGCGTTCCGCCACGATTCGAGTGAGGGCGTGGCAGAGCCGAGGACAACCGCGCATTTTTCAATGTGGGCGCGCATAACGGCCATGTCGCGCGCGTTGTAGCGTGGGGCGTCGTCCTGCTTGTAGCTTGGTTCGTGTTCCTCGTCGACGACAATGAGCCCGAGTTTTTCAACCGGGGCGAAGACTGCCGAACGCGGACCGACCACAACGCATGCCTCCCCCTTGCGTATGCGTTGCCACTCGTCAAATCGCTCGCCATTCGAGAGGGCGCTGTGGAGGACGGCGATTCGATCTCCAAACCGCGAGGCGAAGCGCATGACGGTCTGCGGCGTGAGCGAAATCTCCGGCACGAGGACGATGGCGCCCTCCCCGCGTTCAAGGGCGGCGGCGATGGCCTGGAGGTAGACCTCTGTCTTGCCGCTGCCGGTGACGCCGAAAAGCAAAACGGGCTTGGGCGCAGATTCCCGCGTATCGTCCGCGACGGGAAGCGAGCCCGTGATTGCCGCAAGCGCCCTGGCTTGGTCGTCGTTGAGACGGAGCGGCTTTGTCGGCACGGCGCGTCCGCGACGCAGCGGATCGCGCCGGACTTGGCGTTCCTCGATCACGAGGGCTCCCAGTTCCTGGATTTTCCTCAGGGTCGCGGGTGTGCACTTGAATTCGTCGCAGACCTGGCGCAGCCATCCGCCGCCGACGCGACGGATGTCCGCGAGCAACTCCGCCTGCCGTTTGGTGAGCCCGTCGATGTCTTTCGCCTCTTCCGTTGCCTCCACGAAAAGCATTGCCTTTTCGTGGGTGTTGCCCGAACGGACGGGGGCGGGAAGGAGGGTTTCAAGGCATTTCGTCAGCGGGGCAAGGTAGTATTCCGACATCCAGCAGGCCAGCTTGACGAGCGGGGGAAGGACCATTGGCGAAGGTTCTTCAACCGACGATATTTCGGCGAGCTTGCCTTTGAAAGGGCTTTCTTCGGGCATTTCGATGACGATGCCTGCGGCGACGCGATGCGCAAAAGGCGCCGAGACGCGCGAGCCAATCGACACGCGTCCCGCAAGCTCCTTCGGCACGAGGTAGTCGAAAAGCCGGTCGGGCGGGGCGTTTGAAATTGAAAGACGGGCGATCATCGGGATGCCGGGGCAGTTTGCCGCCAGCCGAAAAAAAAGCCCTCGCGGCTGTTGCCGCGGGGGCTCTTTGCTGGCGACTCGTCAGGCAACCTACTCGGAGCAGGTCCAAACCTCAATGCTTTCGGCGAGAGAATCGCATTCGCCGAGAATCTGGTACTCGGAGAGGTATTTTGCGCGGGCATCGAAGCAGCCGCCGCCGCGGGTGACCCAAACGGCGCGGGTCTTGCCGAAGGGCTTGGTAATCGTCGTCGAGCTGATGTCGATCTTGTTGGGCGAACCCTTGTTCACGCCGCCCTTGAACTCGGTAATCGCGCTACCAACGTTCTTGCTGATGAGGAACGGATATTCGGAGGCGTCGGAGTTGCCGATTTTGCAGACGGCCCAGGCGATGTTCTTGTCCGCGAGCGAGCTCCCCTTGGTTGCGGGGGGAACGCCGGAGGCAATGAGCGAGGAGCAGGTGAGGTCGGCGACTTCCTGGTCGTCCGGCACCGCAGCCTCGTCGCCGCCGTCGGAAAGGAGGTACTTGAAGTAGCCAACAGCCGATTCCTCAAAAGTGATGTCGTCATCGTCGGTGAGGTCCTTCGGCCAAAGCGTGCCGAGGTTGAGGGGTTCGCGCTCGAGGTTGGCGGAGTTGATCGCCACCCAGATGCCGCGGCCCTTGTTCTTGAGCGCCGTGGCCTGGGCCGTGCCGAGGGCGTTCTGGATCGCGGGGAAGAGCGCCGCCGCGAGCACCGAAATGATCGCGATGACGACGAGCATTTCGACGAGGGTGAATCCCTTAGAGTTCTTGATAGCCATTGTCCAATTCTCCTTGTGCGTTGTCGGGGACTGCCCCCGGGTAGGTTAGAATGCCGACGAGTCTTTTCGCCAAGCACATTTGAAGTATCGCATTCTTTTTAAAATAAGTCAAGGTTTTTTTCGGGAAAATGCATTTGGTAAAATGGCATGCTTTCTGCTACATGTCCAATGGCATTGCCAACCCTATTCCGCCACCACGGATGCAAAGACAAGGAGAGTCTATGAAACGAATATCGCTGTCTGCGTTGTTCTGCGCGGCGATGACGGCGCTCGCCGAGTTGCCGTCGCCGCTTTTCACATCTGCGGCGCCTCCCGAAGACGCCGGCAAAACGCTTGCCGCGCTTGACGCCGGCGAGCTGGCCTGCGCCTTCTGGGTGAAGTTCGACACCCTGCCTTCGAAAGGGGCGCCCACGGGGCTCTTTGAACTTTCGGCGGACAAGGACGGGCTCCTCACGCTGACACTCGGCGCAAAGCGCACGGCGATGGTCGGGGACTTCACTTGCCGCACGAAGACGCCTGTCAAGGCGGGCGAATGGCACCATGTGGCATTCAACTATTCGCTTATGATGCAGCGCGCCGCCTTCTACCTCGACGACCACTTGCAATACGAGAACGACACGATCTACCTCCCGAAGCTTGCGCTGGGCGAACCGACGGTGGGCAAGAATTTCGGCGGCGCCGTCCGCGACTTCCGCGTCTACGACATCGCCCTGACCTCCGACTACCTTCTTATGGCGCGCGACTTCGACGAAGGTCTCGCCGCCGTCCGCGCCGACGCCCGGGCTGCGCTTGCCGCGGCGGGCAACGCCTCGCTCAAAACGTGGGCGACGGCGCTGCTTAAGCGCGCCGACGCCATGAAGGCGGCGTCCGCGACGACAACCGTCCGCGAGCTTGCCGAGCTTCGCCGTGACGCGGCGGCCGCCTTGCGTTTGTCGCGCGAACTCCCCGCCGCGAAGGGCGACGTCGCCTCCGGCCCCGTCACCGCCTACACGGTCGATCCTTTCGGGCAGGAGCGTCTGATGCCTTACGAACTTCCCGAAAACGGCCGCCTCAGCGGTGTCCTCGACGTCGTCGCCGCCCAAGGCGAGTACGAAGATGGCTCGCTTTATGTTGTCGCCTTGCAACCGGTGAAATCCTTCACGGTTAAGGTCTCTGAACTCAAGTGCGGTGCCAGGGCCTTCCCCTCTGAAAACATCGACGTCAAGCTCGTCAAGCGCTGGTGGCGTTGCGGCGGCGCCTGGCTCTCGTACCATCGCGACGGGCGCCAGCGCATTCTCGCGCCGCACCTGCTCGTCAACGACGACGCGCTGATCAAGGTCGACGAACTCCGCACCCGCAACTACCTGCGCCTCGACTACCCCGAGGGCACGATCTACGCCGACGTCTCCGACCCGGCCTCCGGGCAGCACGCCTGGCACAGCGGCATTCCGTTTCGCGATGCCAAGACCCTGCAGCCAATCGCCTCGCTGACGGAACCCGGGCGCAACCAGCAGTATGTCTTCACGGTGCACGCTCCCGAAAACGCCGAGCCCGGCATTTACACCGGCACCATCGATCTTCTTGCCGACGGCAAAAAGACCGGTGCCGTGACTTTCCGGATCCGCGTGCTGCCCTTCGCCCTTCCCGCGCAGCCGGCGTCATACGACAACCTCGGTCAAGTCTATTTCTCGCACATGAACTCGCTACCGGCTTCAGACGGCCTCACCTACGAGGAGCGCCTGGAGTCCGTCCGTGAGTCGATGGAAAACATCCGCGCCCACGGCATGAACCACACCTCGGGGCTCTACAGCGACAAAATCCGCGCCGACATGGCCCTCAAGGCGGGCTTCATCCCGGACTACATCTTCGGGGCACCGCGCTTCAACGACTGGCGCACCTACTTCCCCGGTGTGCCTTCCAGGGACCTGACGCTCGCGGACAAGGAGCTCGGGCTCCAAATCGCCAAGAACGAGAACCGCGCCAAAACCGAGTACTACCGGAAGATGCTGCCGGGTGCAATCCCGATGGTGCTCTACTACTCGGAGTCCGCCGCCTTCCAGCCGCTCAATGTCGCGCAGGCTGAGCAGGCGCAGCCCGCCCACGAGGAGGGCTGGCAGGTCTTTGCGCACGGCTCGCGCAAGAACCTGCCCTATGCGGGCGACATTCAGGACATGACAAGCGACACCGCCGTCGAGCGTTCGCTCGCGGACGAGTGGCATGCCGCGGGCGGCGCGGTCATCGCCTACGCCCAGCCCTTCGCCGCGCCCGAAAACCCGGCCATCCACCGCCGCCGCATCGGCTTCGAGCGCTACAAGGGCGCCCACTACGACGGCAACATGCAGCACGGCTTCAAGACGGGGCGCGTCCCCTTCAATGAGTTCGCGGACGACCCCGGCGGCGATGGCAGCTACCGTTGCACCGAGACCGCGATGCCGCAGTATGGCGGCGCACTCTACGCCCTCGCCTGGGACGCCGTCCGCGAGGCCTACGACGACATCCGCTACGCGACCCTTCTCAAGCAGACGGCCATGGAATGCCTTGGAAGTTCCGACGAGCAAGTTCGACGCGAGGCCAAGCGCCAGCTCATCTGGCTCGAGCAGCGCGACGGCTACAACACGGATCTCGCCATGCTTCGCCTGGCGATGGTCGACCGCATTCTCACGCTCAAGGCACTCCAGAAATAGACGAACCGGAGGAGACGAAAATGAAAAAGGCAATGACAATGGCGGCCCTCGCACTGGTTGCCGCACTTGCGTCGGCCGAGAAGAACATTCTCGACGTCAGGTACGGTTCGCTGCCGGCGGATTACGAAACACTTCTCAAGACCGATCCCGGCAGCTGGAACTTCGGGTTCCGCCCGTACGGGGCGGGCGCAAGCCAGCTCTGGACGGATCCGATCGTCGCGCGCGAGGCGCTCGACGGCCAGGTTGACGACAAGGCCGAAGGACCTCGCCCGACCGCGATCCGGGTATCGTGCGACGACGAGTCGTTCTCGCTTCTCGTCCTTTGCGTCGACCCGGCGGCCGGCAAGGCAATCGCGGCAACCAACTCCCTGCCGTCGCCTTCCATCGAACTTTACTTCGCGCCGGGCGACACCGACAACCACGATCCCGAACCCTACTTCCAGTTCGTCTACGGCGACGGGACGCTCCGGCACTTCCAGTGGCAGGTGCAGGACAGGACCTGGCGCAACATCCAGTCCGCCGTGCGCGTCGATGAAAAGCACCTCGCCAATGGCTTCCTCGTCAGGTTCACCTTCCCCTGGGAACAGCTCTTCGACCGCCTGCCTTTTTCCAGCAAGGCTGACGCGATCTGGCGTCTTTCCGTTATCCGCTGGGCGGATGGCGGCTGCACGTGGGGCGGCGCGGTGCACCAGGAGAGCCGCGCGGGCTACATTCGCTTCCCCGACTTCTCCGCGGAAGACAAGGCGAGAATCATGAAGGGCCTTCTTGAAAAAGGCTGGATGGCGTTCCGCCGCGCCTGCGGCACCCCGCAGTTCAACCTCTCCGGCGGCTGGGCCGCCCCGGTCGCGCGTGACGACGCCTTCATCAAGGAGCAGGTGGCGAAGCAGCCCCGCACCTACATCAACTACTCCGAGGATCCCGATTTCCGCCCCGTGCTCGGGCAACTCGTCGCGGAGCGCAACGCGCTGGCGGACGGCATCTCCGGGTTTGAGGCGATGAAGCCCGCCGAGCAGCTCGCCTTCTACCGGAAGGCCTCCGACATGCTCTTCAACTTCCGCTACTTTGTCGAGGAGGCCTATGCGCATCACCTCGAGGACAAGCTCTTCAAGTAGGCGCTGTCTTTCGGAAAGGAACCAAACGATGAAAACAACCTTTGCTTTTCTCGCCGCCGCGGTACTGGCCGCCACCGCCCTCGCCACGTCCGAGGAGATGAAGTCGCTTGCCGCCCGGCAAGGCGAACTCCGCAAGGCCTTCGCGCAGCAAATGAAGGACAAGGACTTCGCCGCCGCCAAGGTGACGGCGGACGAACTTATGGCTTCCGCCAAGGGGGCGGAAGCCCCTGCGCTGGCGGAGGGGGCCGTCGCGGGCCTCGTGGGCCACGCCTTCGCGAAGCCCGTCAACGCCCGTCTGATCGGGGAGGCGAAGAAATATCTTGCCGTCGCGGCGGAGAAACAGCCGGGCGCACTTGACCGGGCTCTTGCGAAATTCGCGTTGCTTGGCCTTGAAGTCAAGACCGGGGCGGAGGACGACTACGGGAAGAACATCGCCGCGATGAAGGCGTTTGTCGAGGGGGTGGATTTGCCCCCGTACGAGACGGTACGTTTCCTTTTCGACACCGTCTGGCCCTCGGACTACCCGCTCGACCTTGACTATCTCGCCCTCGCCGACAAGGCGGCGGGAACCAACGAGGCGGCACGTTCCGCCTTCTACGGCGATGCCGGGGGAGGCGGCTACCGGAAGATGCTCGATGCGGCGCGTTCCGATTCGCTTGATCCCGCGATGTCCGCCGAGGCGCGCCTCGCGTTTGTCGAGCGCGCCCTTGCCGATCCCCGTTTCACCGGGGTCAACGGCAAGGCTAAGTTCGTGACCTACAAGGTCGAGACAATGGTGGCCCTCGGTCGCCTGGACGATGCCGAAAAATTCCTTCTCGAAGGCGCGGCCAAGACCAACGCGCCGCTTGACGAAGCCTCCTGGCAGATGCGCCTGGGCGACTTCTACAAGTCTGTTTCGCCGCGCTACTACTCCCAGCCCAACGCGGAGCTCCAAGCCAAGGCCATTGCCGCCTACAGCCGGGCGGCGTATGATCCGAAACCTCCGAAAAATGTATGCGCCACGCTGGCCGACCTTTGCATTTCCGCCGGTGACTACGACGGGGCGCGAAAGGCCCTTGAGGCGATTGTGGCGGATTCGCGCGGTACCACCAACGCCGCAACGATGGTCAAGTTCGGCAACCTCGCCTACGCGCAGGAGGACTATGCTGCCGCGGCGGAATTCTACGGGCAGGTCGACAGCCCAGATCTCGAAACGCGCGGGAAAGCCGCCACGTCGCTTTACGTCCTCGGCCGCTACGACGAATGCCTGCCGCATCTTGAAGTGCTGGCCAGCCAGAAGAACCGCAACAAGTACACCCGTCCCTATTTCGCGTATTGCCTCCAGAAACTGAAGGAGAAGTCCGAAAAGTAGACGCATCCCGCCGGAGGGTTTGCCAATTCTTCCGTTTGCCTATACAATATTATGCGGAGTTTTGAATCATGAATCGAAGAATTGTCATCACCGGACTTGGCACGGTCAATCCCATCGGCAACACCGTCGAGGACACGTGGAACGGAATTCGCGCAGGAAAGAGCGGCGTGGGGCCTGTCACGCGTTTCAACACCGAGGGCCATGACGTCCGCATCGCCGCCGAAGTCAAAGGCTTCAACCCAAATGACTGGATGGATCCGAAGAATGCCCGAAAAATGGCTCTTTTCACGCAATTTGCCGTGGCTTCGGCTGTTCAGGCGTTTCGCGACGCGGGGCTTGCGGGAACGGCTTTCGACCCCAACCGCATTGGCATTTCAATCGGCAACGGCATTGGCGGCTTCGAGATTCTCGAGGCCTCGATGAAGAAGTATTTCGAGGGCGGCCCCCGTCGCATGATGCCCCTCACGGTACCGGAAATCATTTCGAACGAAGCCTCCGCCAATGTCGCCAAGGAACTCGGTATCAAAGGCTTTGCGCTGACGTCAATGACGGCCTGCACGTCGGGGACGGACGCCATTGGCGCCGCGCTCGACATGCTTCGCCTCGGCCGGTGCGACATCTGTCTCGCGGGCGGCACCGAGTCGTGCCTTGTCGGCTTCCCGGTTTCCGGATTCAGCATCATCCACGCCCTCAGCACGCGCAACGACGCCCCAGAAAAGGCTTCGCGCCCCTTCGACAAGGACCGCGACGGCTTCGTCATGGGCGAAGGCGCCGCCATCCTCGTCCTCGAGGAGTATGGGCATGCCAAGGCGCGCGGCGCCAAGATCTACGCCGAACTCGCCGGCTACGGCCTTTCCTGCGATGCCTACCACTTGACGGCGCCGGATCCTTCAGGCGAGCAGGGGACGCGGGCCATTCGCCTCGCCCTTGAAGACGCCGGCCTCAAGCCCGACGAGGTCGATTACTACAACGCGCACGGCACCTCCACGCCGATGAACGACCCGCTT
The DNA here is from genome assembly GCA_045627605.1 of Kiritimatiellia bacterium. Classification (GTDB taxonomy): domain Bacteria; phylum Verrucomicrobiota; class Kiritimatiellia; order RFP12; family JAAYLN01; genus RGIG5952. The sequence goes on from JAZQOA010000017.1 coordinate 30,476, forward strand.
GAAACCAAGATGCTCAAGGAAGCCTTCGGCGACCACGTCCGCAAGATGAAGGTTTCCTCGACGAAGAGCATGACGGGCCATCTCATTGCGGCTTCAGGCGCACTTGAAGCGCTTTTCTGCGCACTTGCCATCCGCGACGGATTCTATCCGCCGACGATCAACCTCGACAACCCCGATGTCGAGGCCGGCTGCGACCTCGACTACGTCGCCAACAAGGGCGTCGAGGGCGAAATCAACGTGGCCCTTTCAGGGTCGCTTGGCTTCGGCGGCCACAACGGCGTGCTGGCATTCCGCAAGGTGAAGGATTAGTGTTCGATGTTCAACGACCCCGAAAACTACCTGCCGCATCGCGCACCCTTCCTCTTCGTCGATGAGTTTGACGTCGATGCGGCGGGCAAGCGCGTCACGGGGTCGCGGACGTTTACGGCGGAAGACTTTTTCTTCAAGGGGCATTTCCCCGGCAACCCGATCGTCCCCGGCGTGATTCTTGTCGAGACGCTGGCCCAGTGCGGCGGCGCGGGAGTGTCGAAGGCCGGAGTCGCCCCGGCCGGGGCGATTTACGTCCTGGCCGCGATGAACAAAATCAAGTTCCGCAGGATCGTGAAGCTCGGCGACAAGCTCGACATGGAAATCAAGACCGTCCGCGTGCGGAAGACGTTCCTCACGCAAAAGGGCAAGGGCTTCGTCAACGGCGAACTCGCCGTCGAGGCGCAGTGGCTCAGCACCTTCGCGGAGGCGCCGCGGGAGTCGTAGCAGCCATGCCGATCGTAATCCACAAGTCGCAGTTCAAGCCGGCGGAGCCCCCGCCGCCACCACCGGGTTCGCGAGAGGCCAAACTCGCCAACCTCGTCATCCGCAAGCCGCAGAAAGGCGGTGCGCCGGCGGCGCTGGGCACGGGGGACGCACGCGAACGCTACCGCATCGACGCCGTGATCGGCGAAGGCGGCACGGGGCGCGTCGTCAAGGCTTTCGACCGCATGCTCGACATGGATGTCGCCATCAAGATCCTCTCGCCGCGACTCGTCAAGGACCCCGAGGCCCTCGCTTCGCTCAAGGCCGAGGTGAGAATCACCCTCAGGCTCATCCACAAGCACATTCTCCGCATCTACAACCTCGAGAAAAGCGGCGAAAACTACATGGTCATCATGGAGTATCTCCCGGGCAAGACCATGGCGCAGCTGCTGTGCGAGCTCCCTTCTGGATTTGCCCTTGATTTCGTCGTTCAGATCGTCCAGGTCGTGGCGGACGCCCTGGGCTATGCCCATCGCCACGGCGTGTTGCACAAGGACCTTACGCCGGGCAACATTTTCCTGACGGAGGACGGCATCGTCAAGGTCATCGACTTCGGCATCGCCACCGTGGCCGGCACCAAGCCCTCGGCGGAGGGCGACACCGTGGTGGGCACCCCTTCGTACATGAGTCCCGAGCAAATTCGCGGCGACGTCCTCGATGCCCGCAGCGACATCTACTCCTTCGGCGTGCTTACGCACCAGATGCTTACGGGGCGTGTCATCAATGCGCCGGGAACGTCGCTTTCCGACATGGCCTTCAAGCCGCATCCGCCGATTTCAGGCCTCCCCTTTTCCATCACCGCCGTGCTTGAAAAAGCGACGGCTTTCAATCCCGACGAGCGCTACCCGTCGATCGAGGAGTTCGCCCTTGCGCTGACGCAGGCGGCGGGCTTTGAATAGACGGGTGTCCCGCGTCGAAAATCCTCTCCCTTGGAGATTCAAAAATGATCAAGACATTCCTTAGAAAACACGGGTTCGACATTGCGTCGCTCGACATCGAAAAGCTCCTCGCCTCGTTCGCCTCCGAAATGGATGCCGGCCTCGCCGGCCGTCCCAGTTCGCTGGCGATGATCCCCTCCTACCTCTCCACCGACGCCAAGATTCCCGTCGGGCGCAGCGTCATCGTCGTAGACGCCGGGGGCACGAATCTGCGCGTGTCGACGGTTTCCTTTGACGCCGCCGGCAAGCCGGAAATCTCGCACTTCTCCAAGTACGCCATGCCAGGTACCGACCGCGAGGTCTCGGCGGACGAGTTTTTCTCAATCCTCGCGGGCTATGTCGAGCCTGTCCTCAAGTATGCCGATGACATCGGCTTCTGCTTCTCGTACGCCTGCGAAATCACCCCGGACTGCGACGGCCGCCTTCTCCACTGGTCAAAGCAGATCAAGGCGCCGGAAGTTGTCGGCCGGCTTGTTGGTTCCGAGCTTCGCGCCAAACTTGCCCCGATGGGCTTCAAGGGCAAGATCACGGTTCTCAACGACACCGTCGCCACGTTGCTCGCGGGCGTTTCGGCCGGCATTGCGCACCGCTACTCGGCCTACGTGGGCATCATTCTCGGCACCGGCACCAACACCGCCACGGTCGTTGGCAACGCCGACATCGTCAAGTGTCCGTCGCTCCCCGCGGGGTCGATGATCGTCAACATGGAGACTGGCGACTTCGCCCAGGTGCCGATGACCGACTTCGACAACCGCCTGCACGCGCAGACGCTCGACCCCGGCGCCTTCAAGTTCGAGAAGCAAATTTCGGGCGGTTACCTCGGCGCCCTCGGCCTCGTGGTGCTCAAGGCGGCGGCCGAGGAGGGAATCTTCTCCGATGCCGCGGCAAGCCAGATCTTGGCGATGCGCGCGCTCGAAAACAAGGACTTCGACAATTTCTGCGATGATCCGTTTGTGGCGGACAACGCGCTCTCAGCCCTCCGGCTCACCGATGCCGACCGCCGTGCGATCCAGGAGATTGGCGAGGCCGTCTACGCCCGCGCCTCGCTTCTTTCCGCAGTGAACATCGCGGCCGGCATCATTCGCGCCGGCGGCGGACGCGACCCGCTTTCGCCTGTCTGCGCCAACATCGATGGCTCGACCTACTACCGCACGCGCACGGCCGAGTTCAAGTCGCGCACGGAGGAGGTCGTCCGCGCCATTCTCGCCCCGAGGGGCATCCACTACCGCACGGTGTGCATTCCCGACTCGCCCGTCATCGGCGCTGCGGTCGCGGGGCTCACGCGCTAAAACAGAACCAGGGGAAGTTTCGCGATGTATTCGCTTTTCATTAGTGGCGGCATTGGTTTGGTCCTTTTGCTTGCGCTGGGTTTCACCGGCGCCGCGAACTGGGTGTGGTCGTGCATCTGGGGCCTTTTGGCGTTTTTCGCCGGCAACGCCTGCATAGGTCTTGTCATCAACAAGAAGATCAAGGCGATGATGGCCGAGCTCCAGGGCATCATGCTCCAGGGGCAGAAGCGCATGCAGGAGAAGACGCAGGCCTGGCGGTTCCGTCCGCCGGGGAGCATCAAGCAGGCGCAGATCGAAATGCAGAAGATGCAGCACGGCTTCATTGAGAAGGCGCTTGAGTATTCCGGCAATTTCGCCCGGTACGAGAAGTGGAGTCCGCTTCTCTCGCGGCAGATCGCGACCATGCGCATGCAGCTCAACTACCAGGATCGCAATTTCAAGGCGGTTGACGAGCTCCTGCCGAAGTGCCTCCTCCTCGATCACCTGACGACGTCCATGGCGATTGCCCGCGTTTACATGCGCGACGGCTACAAGGCGGCCAAGGACAAGAAGGGGCGCGACGTCCCGAACGAGATCGACAAGTACTTTGAAAAGGGCGTCTCCCGCATGAAGTATGGCCAGGGCGCGTTGCTCTATGGTCTCTACGCGTGGATCAAGATCAAGGAGAACGATGTCGACGGCGCCTTCAACGTGCTTCTCCGTGCCTCGAAAAAGATGGAGAACGATTGCGTCAAGTACAACATCGATCTCCTCAAAAACAACAAGCCGAAGCAGTTCTCGCTTGCCGGCCTTGGCGACGAGTGGTATGCCCTCGGGCTTGAGGAGCCCCGCGTGAAGATGCAGCGGTCGCCGCAGCGTCCGTTCTGATGCATTGGCAAGGAGGTCAAACGATGTCAAATCGCGCACCCGGCCAGAAAATTTCCGCTTGCATTATTTGCGGCAACGAGATCCGCAACATTGAGCGCTGCCTGAAGAGTGTGCAGTGGGCCGACGAGATTGTCGTGCTTGACTCCTTTTCCAATGACGGCACATATGCCGTTGCGGAAAAGTACGCCACAAAACTCTTCCGGCATGAATGGCTGGGTTACATCGGCCAGAAAAAGCTCGCGGCTTCCGCCGCGACTTGTCCGTGGATTTTGTTCGTGGATGCCGACGAAGAGGTGTCGGAAGGTCTTCGCTCCGAAATCGAAGATGTGTTTTCGCGGCCGCTGCCTAAGGGCGTGCATGGTTTCAACTGCCCGCGTCTCGTCTTCTACCTCGGTCGCTGGATTCGGCATGGAGACTGGTATCCCGACATGAAGCTCCGCCTTTTCCACAAGGATTTCGGGGAATGCGGCGGCCACGAACCCCATGACCGCATCTACGTGGAAGGCAAAGTCCGGAACTTCCGCCACCCGCTCAATCACTACACCTACACCTGCATCACGGACCAGATCAACCAGATCAACCGGTTCTCGTCGATCAGCGCGGAGACGGGGCGGAATTCAAGCGCATCGTATTTCAAGCTCTGCTTCCATTCGTTCTTCAGGTTCGTCCGCTGCTATTTCGTGAAGCTGGGATTCCTCGATGGCATCCCGGGATTGATTGTCGCGGTCAATGTTGCCTTTGGCACATTCGCGAAGTACGCCAAGCTCTGGGATCTTCGCCGCCGCATGCGCGAATTCCCGGACGAAGAACACAAAGGGTAGGGCGTTGTTTGGAAAGCGTTTTCTCTCGCCGGGATTTTGGACTCGATGAAAAACAGGCTTGCGAAAACTCTGGCTTTTTTTGCCGCTTTCTTTGTTTTGTCGATGGTGGCCCAGGCGGCACCGACGACGATGCGGCTGCAGATAGACCGGGCCAAAATCTACCTGGGCGAATCGGTGATCGCGACGGTCAGGGTCGAGGGAACGAGCGACGAGACCCGCCGCCCGGATTTCCCCTCGGCGCAGTCGGCGAAAATCGACTACCTTGGTTCGCGGAACCAAAGCCAGACTTCTGTCACGATCATCAACGGCAAGATGACGCGGAATGTCTTCGAGGGACGGACTTTCATCTATCAGATTACGCCTTCCGAGGCCGGCACGTTCCGCACGGGCGACCTTGTCCTTGACTCCGCCGGCGGCCGCGCGACTTGCCGGGGCGCGGTCATCGAGGTCGTGGGGGTCGAGCCGCGCGACGACATCGAGGCGTCGATCGCGTGCGTCGACAACGCCATCCTCGTCGACAGCCCGTTTCGCATCACCGTTTCGGTCCGCCTTCGCGCACTTCCCGAACCCAACGCCAAGGTCGAGCCCCTCTGGCCGCAGTCCCCGCTCCACATCCAGGCGGATTTCCTCGGCTTCCCGGAGGTCGAGGGGTTGAAGAACCCCGATGCCGATTCCTCGCTCGGCAAGTTTGCGGGCGGCCAGGGACGCGACCCGGGGTTCACGATCAACGACTATGCCCGGCAGGGCGGATTCGGCGCGTCGTTCTTTGACTTCGGAGCCGATCCCTTCGCCCGCGTACCGGTTCTCTTCCGCTTCCCGCCGGTTCTGGAGGACTGCGGCGGGACGAATTGGTGGACTTACTCCTTCAGCCTCGACTACATCCCCGAGGCGGAAGGTGACTACACCTTTGGCCCGCTGACGATCAAGGGCCGGATCGTGACGGGGGCGAATCCCGACCGCACCCCGAAACTTGAAGAGGTTTTCGTCGTGGGGCCCGCTATTACCGTCCGCGTCGTCCCACCGCCTGAGCAAGGGCGTCCCGAATGGTTTTCGGGCGGTGTTGGCCGCTCGCTTTTCGCAAAGGCGTCCCTCGACACCTCGAAGTGCAAGGTTGGCGACCCGCTTTCGCTCACGCTTGAAATGACAGGCGACGTCAGCGCCGGAAACTTGCGCCCGCCCGTCCTCAATCTCCAGCCGGGGATGCCGGAGGATTTCAGGATCTACGACGACAGCGTCGAGTCGGAGACGATCGAGGGGGGCAAGCGCTTCCGCTACCGGTTGCGTCCGCTGAAGCCGGGGACGCTGGAGTTCCCCGCGATTCTCACGGCGTATTACGACACCGTCAAGTGCGAGTACGTGACGGTGTCTTCAAGCCCTATTCCCGTGCAGGTCGAGGCGACGACGCAGATCGCCACAGGGGCGGCCGCGGCCGACGAGGAGGAACAGGCTTTCCCAGATGGCGTCATTTGGTCCGCCGACGGCGGTGACGCCGCCTTCCTGCCGTTTGCGCTTCCCGGGGACTGGGCGCAGCGCAAGATCGGCCCGTGGCGAGCGCCGTTCTCCGCCGAGTTCTGGTTGCTCCCTGCGCTTTGCGTTTTGCTGGGGGGCGTCCGCCTTTCGCTTGCGGCCGTGCGTCGCCAACGCGAACGCACCCGTTTCGGGCGTCTTGCCGCTGCGGAACTCCGCAAGTTCCGCGGCGCCGTCCGCCAGGCGGGGCGCAAGCCCGGCGGCGCCATTCCCGTCGCGATTTCGGCGGTGCGCGCTTTTGTGGCGGCTTCGCTTTCGTTGCCGTCGCGGAGCATGACCGCCGGTGAAATGCGCCGGGCCTTCCGCGAACGCGGCGTTGACGACGCCTTTGCCGAGGAGTTTTGCGCGGCTTTTGGCACGTTGGAGGAAATTCCCTACCGGAAGGAGCAAAAGCCCGTGGCGGACGACGCCAGCCTGCTGGCTGGTCTGGAGCGGCGAATGTTGGCGTTGCCCGACAAGCTCCGCGCCGGTAAAACAACGGGAAATGGTGCCGGAGACTGGCGGTCGATGGCGTCCGTGCTGTTGTTCCTCCTGCTTTCCGCCGCGACGGCGGCGGCGGGCACTTTCGAGCGTCAGCCCGATTCCTTTGAATGGGAACGTGCCCAGAGCGCCATGGCCACCGCCCGCGTTGCCGAAGACTTTTCCGCAACGGCGGAACTCTATTACGCGATGGTCACCAACGGTGCGGCAACGGGGGCGCTATTCCACAATCTTGGCACGGCCTTGCTCCTCGCGGACAAGCCCCGTGCGGCAGCCGAGGCCCTGGAGGTTGCGGCCCGTTGGCGCGGCATGTCGCCGGAAGTGCTGGGGAATCGGCTTGCCGCCGAGGCGAAGCTTACGGGGAGCGCACAGCTCCCGCCCGAAAAATACCTTCTCATCTGGCATTACGGCCTGCCCGTGCAAATCCGGTGCGCGGCGGCCGAGTTTTTCTGGAACCTCCTCTGGTTGCTGCTCGCCGTCGCCGTGCTCTTGCCGCGCCAGGGGAAAAACGGGGGGGCTCTTCGTGCGTTCCGTGCTTTTTTGAATGTGGCGCTTTCCGTCGCGGGATTGGGACTTTTGCTTTTCGGGGCGAGTGTCGCGGCGACCTACTTTCAAACGCGTGGCGCGATTGACGTTTCGGCCTTGGAGCAGGTCGCCGCGATGCCGGGGCCGACTGACGCCACCGGGGAGGCGCAGCCATGAGAACGGTGCTTTTGGCTCTTCTTGTCGCCGCGGCAACGCGGCTGGCCCTGGCCATTGAAATCTACGGGACCGAGGCAAAAGTGTCGCCCGATACGATTTTCGCCGGGCAGATTTTTGAATTCCGCATTGATGTCGCGGCATCGCAAAACGGCAATCTGTCGATTGGCGCGCCCCTGGGACTTCCTGACGCGATCAGGATTGATGAAGCCCGTCCTTCCGCAATCAAAACGCGCGAGGGCGAAGACGGACGCACGGAGTATGTCCATTCGTTTGTCCTTCGCGCAAGGGCGGATTCGCCGCTTTCCTTCAGGGGGCGCAATGCCCAGGTTGTCGCCAGGGTCACGGAAAGGGTTCAGTCGCTTTTCGGGACGTCAACATCGACGCGGAGCGGGGCGATTCCGGTTTTGTTGCCGTCGTTCGAGGTGCTGGCGTTGCCGGAGGAGGGATGCCCCCGGGATTTTTGCGGGGCCGTCGGTTCTTTCAGGCTCGTGGCGGACGTTGAACCCGCAGTCCTGATGCCCGGAGACATCGCCAAGTTCACGCTTTCGCTCAAGGGCGATGGCAACCCCGGCGATGCCGAGATTTCGCTCCCGGAGTTGCCGGCCGCGCTCTTCAAAGTCTATCCGCCCGAGGCTCTGCCGCCGGCGGACGGCGAATTTGCCAGGATAACCGCGAGCATCATCCCGCTTTCAACCCAGTCGGTAGAGGTGGCGGCGGCTAAATTCAGCTACTTCGACCCCGTGGCGGGGCGTTACAAGGTCGCCGAGTCAAAGCCGTTGTCCTTCACCTTCCGGGAGCGGAAGGCGTCGGCCGAACCTGCCGTTCGCACCATAGACATAGGCGGCGCAAAGGTTGGTGGGACTGAAGCTTCCGCCGGTCTTGTGCAACTCTTCATTGCGCCTTCGCCGTCGTCGTTCAAGACGTTTCTCGTTTCATCGGCGGAGGAATGCGTGGTGCTTGAAACTACGCCCGACGGCAAATGGGAGCGCGTGAAAATCCCCTCCACCGGCCGGACGGGCTGGCGTGAAAAGTAATCCGGTCGACAGTTCTTTGTGCCCGCTCCTTGTTGCCTGCCTTTTCCCTGCGCCACGCCTACGCTGATTGCGCGCTGCCACCCATCTCGACGGACTTAACCAGCGCCCAGAGGGGTTCCGACACAGCCTCAAGCACCAGGACCAGGGCCGCCTGTGTCACACGCTTTTCGGGGATGTTTTTCCCTCCATTGGTCTCGTCAGTTCTCAAGGAGCTCCTCGCGTCTTCCGGGACTTCCGCAGCCTCACCGCCTTCCCCTGGGACACCGCTCGTGGCGTTGTCACCTTTTGAGCCGCCAATCCCGCAGCTTCCAGAATCCACATCGTCCGCGACTCTTTTTCGAAGATCAGTCACTCCGCTAGTCACAGCAATGTCATCCGCTTTTGTTCCGCCATTTGAGCAGTCAGCCCCGCCGTTCCCGGCAACGCCATTCGCGACATTTCTCCTGGGACGGCCCCCTCGCCGCCGAACCCGTCCATCCCGTCTTTCGGCGTCGTCGAGGATTTCCCTCAGCTTCCGCCGCCACTCCGCTATCCTTCCGTCCGCCGCCCCGTCGGCGATACATTCCCCGCCATCGTTGCTCCCAAAGTCATTGCCACTTTTACGGTCATTGCCGCATCTGCGGTCATCGCCGCTTTTGCCAGCATCACGTTGATTTTGTTCCGCATATGCAGTAATTTTGTCTCCAGTATTAAGGCGCAAAATCTCATCATCAATCAAGGGTCGCCCGCCGGTGGCGGGCCCCCTACCGCCACCGGTCCCGTTAGGCCCGTCATCGGCCACCCCCGTCACGCCGCCGAGCACGGCGCCGAGCGGGTGGGGCTCGTCCATGCCGATGGCCTGCCTCGCCCGGACAGCCATCGCCTTGTAGCGCATCGCCGTCACGTAACGCGCCCTAATCTCCGGGCAGTGCTCCGTGAGCCACCCCTTGACGCCCGGCTTGCGCCCCGCGAAGTCGCCGTTGCCGTCGAACATGATCCCGTTGTCCACGTAAGCCTCGAGATCGCAGAGCTGCGAGCCGAAGCGGAGCATCTCGACGTGCGACTCCTTCACCCGCGCCCACTGCGCCTTCAGCTCCGCGCTTGCCGGGCACT